>WQXX01000168.1 GCA_009781535.1 Coriobacteriia bacterium
CAACGCCTTTTCAACGTCTCTCATCTCCCCTGCCGATCACTGTTCGATTTCGATTTCGGCTTTGTAGTTTGCTCGTTTATGCGTCTTTTCATCAATGTATACTGAGCGAGCACGCCCAAGAATATATCCTTATCATGTGCCGAGAGATTCTCAATGGGCTGGCACAGAATATCCTCACACACGCTTAGCACCATCTCAACACTTTTTTTCGGAGTAAAATTCTTCGCCCTGCTGACGGCATCATCGATCCGTTCCATGACAGATGACTTCTCCAGCGCTTCTGCAGCTCCCAATACAACCCTCTCAAGCTCACCTGCGGTTATGCCCAGATGACTGATGTTCTGCTGTTCGAGTTTTTCAAGCTGTGTCATGGCTTCCGCATTGATGTAGTGTGCATACAGCCGCAATGTGGTAGCACCGTCCTTATGCCCAAGCAGCCTTGCAACGTTTTGCGCAGCGACTCCAGCGTTAAGAGCGGTCGTAGCGTAGGTATGGCGGAGGGCATGAACCGACATGTGGGGCAAATCGGCACGCTTTAGCACCCGCCCCAATGATGAGCGCAAACCGCTCAGATCGTGGATGTTCCCACTATCTGTCGGAAAAACGAGCTCATTACTGTTCCACCTATCACCCGCTTTCTCGCGTAACGAAGATATCTGCTGCGCTTGACGGTCAAGTATTACCTCAACACTTGGTAAAAGAGGTATTTTCCTTATGCTGTTTTTCGTCTTTGGCGGTCCAATTTTCAACGACACCTCTCCTGTATGTTTGTCCTTCCTGCGCCCCGCAGTTTTGGTTATATCAATGTATTTCTGTTCTCGGTTTATATCCTCTACCTTAAGAGCACAAAGCTCCCCAATCCTCATCCCTGTCGCCAGGGCAACGGCGAACATGTTGCCTGTGTTGTAGAATGGCAAGACAGAAAGAAACTGTTTCTGTTCTGCCTTTTTCATTATCCGAATACCTACGTTCTCAACTTTAGGAGGATTTGTTTCCAGCAAGGGATTGCTGCGTAGAACATTACTGGTCACTGCTTGCTGTAATGCGCCAGATAAAACATTCTTTAGCTTCACAATGGATGCTGCACTAAGAGCTCGTCCGCCTTTTTCTTTCGGGGCTTGAAGCTTGTTATACATTTGTTGAATTTGCATCCCTGTCAGTTGTTTGAGTTTTATCCCTCCGATTATTGGGTTTATGCTGACCCGAATGATGATATCGTAAGCTTCATACGTGTTGTCACGTAAATCCGAAAGTTTATACTCCTTCATCCAGGTGGAGAGCCATTCTTCAACTGTCGGGTTCTCTTTTACAAGAACAGTGTCGCCACCGCCTATCTCCGATTGAACGGCTTTGAGCTGTTCAATTACGAGTTTCTGAGATTTGTTAATGATTGATTTTCGTTGTTTCTTTGGGTCAAGCTCACGCGGATCATAGTATCGGGCTTCCCACCTGCCATCAGCCCGCTTGCGCACATTGCCTTCGCCATTAGCCCTATGCTTCGCCATTTCTCATCTCACCTCATTTCTGGAATATCTCAGCGTGATTGCTTGCCTGTTCCTCTGCCCATTTATGCAGCGACCGCAGCGGTATAATGATCCGCTTGCCAATGTTGAAGCAGGGGAACCCCTGCGTCTTTGTCAACTGATAAGCTGTGATCCGCGCAATGTGCAGCACCTTAGCCATCTCATCGACGGAGATGTATAGCGCAGCCTCGTCAACGAGGCTGTCTGCTTGAACGGTATTGACTTCCTGCATTTTGAACAACCTCCTTATCTCAACCCGACGCTGAATATCAGCGCTTTGTTCAGCTTCCTCATTGCTTTGTCGCCCAGCGTCCCAACGTAATCGCACAGGCGCGACTTGTCGATTGTCTGTATCTGCTCCAGAAGGATGTACGAAACCCTCGCCAGACCGTGCTGCGCCTGTATACGGCAGTGCGTGGGCATGACGTGCTTGCGCTCCGTCTTGCTGGTTATCGCTGCGACTATGACAGTATCGCTGTGGTCGTTGCCTATATCGTTCTGTATGATGACAACAGGGCGGCGTCCGCTCTGTTCCGAGCCTAAGCCGGATGGCAGGTCTGCGTAGAATATCGCGCCGCGTCTGATTTTCTTCTCCACAATGCATACCTCCATTCTGATATGTAAATCTGCTGACATGCCAAAAGGCGGGTCTGGCGACAAGAGCGGTAGTCGCATTAGCGTAACGATCTCTTGAAAGCACCGAACCCGCATTTCAGCGTAGTTCATTTTTCATAAATCAAAATGTCCCTATTTGTCCTCGACACCCCGAAACATGGGAAGTCATCAAGCGGCGGGCAGCGAACCCGCTCCACGGGAGTCTCACCCCAACTGTGGTTCTCACAGAGCCGCCCCCATTGCCTGCGGCGGAATTGATACCGCTCGGACTGTGGCTGGACGGGAGTATCATTGGCCCCATCGCCTGTTATCGCCCTATCAGGGGCAACCTGATATTTATAGCCGGAACATTCTCGCTCGGCGCCGGGGCATCGGACGATCAGGCAAAAATAATGTAATGTGAGGCCCTGTCCCGATAACCCGCAACGCTTCATGGCGCGACCGCTAACGTGGCTTGCGCTCGTGGCAACAGCAATGGGAACGTACTTGATGAATGAGTATTCAGCTTGACACCACACCCATCCACCGCCTAATCATCCAAGAAACGGGGAACAGGCGAGAGGCGTCGATTACCCCCTCACCTGTTTCCACATTCAGTGCCGATTTTTGAAGCCTATTCTCCGAAGTATTTTTTTATCTTTTTTGTTGCTATGTCAGTGCTGTGCTTTACCGCACGAAAAGAACACCCTTCCATCGCGGCAATTTGAGCCAGCGTCAGCCCAAACTCATGGTAAAGCACAAAACGACGCCTCTGGATTTCGGGTAGTTGCTGGATTGCCATTCGCAAACGTTCGTCCCGCTGGCTATCGAAGACAGTTTCCTCTATGCTTCTGGGTATTCTTAGCGCACGTATGTAGATTGCTTCGTCGGTCAGCTCAGATTGCTCTGCATGACGCTCATCCCATCGCCGCAGATTGCGCTCAACACAAACAAAACGCAGGAATTCCTGGTAGACCGGGCGGGACACCTCAGTTTCACGATGAACGCCCTCGCCGTCCCTGAATGAGACCAGATATCGTGTTATGCCACCGACGATCTCCGTCCGCAGGGTATATGGATTCGAGTTATCAAACATGACCCTATCTCCAATCTGAATTTGTGTGAATCCAGATTGAAGTGGAGGACTGCGGCAGCGGGGACATGGAACAG
>WQXX01000169.1 GCA_009781535.1 Coriobacteriia bacterium
GGGCTTGCACTTGGGGTAGATGGAGGTAAGTTCTGCTAAGAGGCGCCCCGCATCCCGGCTGTCGTCTTTGAAGCATTTGTCCTCCTCGCTCCGTGCGATAGAGGTCACTGCTATGATTTCACAGTCGTGGCCGAGCGCACGGATCTCTCTGGCCAGCTGGAAGCCGCAAGGACCGGACTCGTAGGCAAAGCGGAACGGCCCTGCCGCCCAAGACTCAGCCCAAGAGACTATATCTCCTGCTGTCGGACAGTCAACGATCCGCTTCCTTCTCTCCTCGCCGGTGTTCAGGTCGAGTGCGCGCATGGTCACAGATCTTGCATGTTGGTCAATGGCGACGATCGTGTCAATATAAAGCGAAAATGTCCACTTTCTAAACTGCCTTTCTTAAGCGTTTCAGCATCATCTGATAGCTGGTCTCCTTCCAAGGGTGGTCCTTCGGCGGGACGTATGTCCTATCCTTCAGGTCGTTCGGATCCGGCAGCGCCGCTGTCTCAAGGCAAAGCAGGGGCCATAGGTCGTTGCCATGCACAAGGTACAGGTCATCGTCTAAAGTGCGCAACACGAAGACCTTCGTGCCTGACTTGATGAGTACCCGCCGCTTTCTGTCAAATGGCAGGTACGTCTTGTTTTTGAATGTGACGTATGAGCCGTTATGGACCGTCCTCTCGCACACGACGGACAAAGCTATGCTAAGCTCTTTGCCACTCGGTCCTTCAGCAAACGCATTGTGCATCCTGGAGGTGTCTAAGGCGTAACGGGCGTTGTGGTCGGCGATGAAGCCGGGCAAAAAGGCGTTGGCCTCTTCAATCGATGCAATCTTGGCGGTGCGCATCTCAGAGATCAGGCGGTCTTGGAATGTCTGGAACGCACGCTCGATGCGCCCTTTGGCCTGAGGGACCGAGGTCACATGTATCTCAAGCACGCCGAGTTTTGAGGCTGCCAAGCGGAACTGCGTGCCCGTATCGTCTTCCAATCTGGCGCTCCTGGCCCTTTTCGAGCAAAACACCGTGCGCCTGTCCGTATAAAACTCCTCAGGCACCCCGTAACCGCCGATTATCTGCGCAAACACCATGAAATAGCCATGCAGCGTCTCTTGTGCCTCGAAATGCCCGCCAAGCACTGTGGAAGACGCGTCGTCGATCGCCAGATGGAGGTTGCAGGTGTCATCTCCAAACCAGGCGTGCACGCTGGCATCCATCTGGACAAGCTCCCCGAACGCCTTTCGGCGAGGGCGTGACGGGTGCAGGCTTTCTGCCCGGCGCACCCTGTGGGCGCGTGGCGAGCGGTGCCCGGCAGCCATCAGGATGGAATACACCGTCGGATAAGAGACATCGATCCTTTCTGCCTCGACAAGCTTTTGATGGAAATGCGTGAAGTTGTAGCCGGCATAGCGGCCCTCGTAAAGCGACAGGATCTTATCCTCGATATCCACAGGCGTCCTGTTTGATGCCAAGCGGCTACGCGACTTGTGGGCCAGCCCCCGGGCGCCAAGCCTTAGGTAGATATCGACCTTCCTCCTGACCGTGCGCTCGCTTACACCGTATCGTTCAGCGACACGCTCATAAGACATCCCATCATTAAGCACCTTCTTTACCATTTCTGACATGAGCTCCTCCTTTGGGGATAGATAAACCGGATCATCCAACTCTGCTCCTTCCTATAAACCAACTGTTCTAGGAAGGATGAGGGAGTTGTGACATTTTCGCTTTATAACTCATGACAATATCGCTCTATAGCGGCACAATTCAGGTCTGGCATGATGCGAGCGGGGTTGTTTTATGATATCCTAGAGTTCCAATCCAAGTCTTGGGAGGTACAGAATGCTACTCATCGCCCGGTACGCCATTCCCGTCAGCTCGCCCCATATCGAAAACGGCGCCATCCTTGTGCGCGGCGGCAAAATTGTCGACATCGGCACGGCTGCAAAGCTCAAGACCCGTTATCCGGACGAGGAAACGCGGGACTTCGGTCTTGCGGCTCTCATGCCCGGCTTTGTCGATGCTCACACCCACCTCGAATACTCCGCATTGCGCGGGCTTATCAACGATGTGCCCTTTGCCGCATGGAAGTTCCATCTTACGGAGAAGGAGAAGCTGTTTACGCAGCAGGACTGGGAAGACTCTGCGTTGCTTGGTGCTCTTGAGGTGGTGCGCAGCGGCATCACGACCATTGCCGATATCACCAAGACCGGGGCATCGCGTCTTGCTGCCGAGGCAGTAGGCTTGCACGGCATCATCTTCAGGGAAGTCGGGTCGATGGAACGCAACGAGATCGACGCCGCATTTGAGGAAGCCACAGACGACATCGATGCATGGCGGGCAGCCTCCAACCCATCGCAGCTTACCATCGGCATTGCACCGCGAGCCCTGTATACCTGTCATCCGTATGTCTTTAAGCGGGTTGGCGAATATGCCATCCACGCTAAAAACACCCCTGTCGCGTTGCATCTGGCGGGCAGCCAGGAGGAATACGAATTCATCCGCTACGGATCTTCGCCCTTTTCTGTCCACTCGACTGAGCAGGGGCGCGGATATGGGATTGATATGCCGCCGTGGCTTGCAACCGGCGTGAGCCCGGTGCGTTATGTGCTCAACTGGGGCTTGTTCGAGGCTCCCAATGTCATTGCGATCCATTGCGTGCAGGTAGACGAGACCGACATCGAGAAACTTGTCGAATACGACATCGGCGTCGGGGTCTGCCCGCGCTGTAATGCCCGGCTTGCCATGGGGGTGGCGCCCTTGAGGGCTTTTATGGAAGCAGGGCTCCGTGTGGGCTTGGGCACCGACTCACCAGCAGCAACCGATGCCACCGACATGCTTGCGGAGATGCGCCTCGGCTTGCTGCTGCAACGTGCGCTCGGCACGCGCAGCAAGTTCCTGACCGGCACCGACATGGTCCGTCTTGGCACACTGGGCTCAGCCGAGGCGTTGCATATCGATGATCAGGTCGGTTCGCTTGATATCGACAAGGTTGCAAACATCATTGCCGTTGACCTTTCGAATTCCAGTCAGGTGCCCACGCATGACCCCAACTCGGCGATCGTGCACACAGCCACGCACGACAGCATCCTCATGACCATGATCAATGGCGCTATTGTCTACGATGGGCAGCATCGCCATAATGTCGATATTGAACGGGTGTTTGCCCGTGTCGAGGAGATGCGTCTGAAGCTCCGCAACTAGCAGGCTTTCGGCAATGTATTCGCACGTCATCGAGGAGATGCGCCTGAAGCTCCGCAACTA
>WQXX01000170.1 GCA_009781535.1 Coriobacteriia bacterium
AGTCTCCGGCTAGACCCCAGATCAGGTCTGGGGCGACATGAAATGTACGTCATTGCGAGACCTGCGCCAGCAGGTCGTGGCAATCCAGGCGTGGCAATCCAGTACTGGAAATGCCCTCCGTTTCCGCACAATAATCGCGTATACTGATAGGTACATATTTGGGTTGGAGAACGCACTTTAAAAGTGTATAGCTTGATGCTGGGGAGAGCGATGAAGTGGGTTTTCCTAACCAACACACATTCAACATATGGAAGGCAATATTGTGAAAGAGAACTCACAAAACCGGCTTGTGCTGCTCCTGTTTATTATTTCTTCTGTTGCAGTTATTGCACTGAGCGTTTTTACCAGTATCAACCTGAACACAATCTCGCGCAACACCTATGCGGATACTGAGGAGCGCCTTCTGGCTTTGAGCGAGAACGCAGCTAATCTGGTTACCGCAGCGGAGCTGAATGAGTTTCAGACACCAACGGACATGCAAAAGCCTTTATACGCAGAAATCAAGAGGCGTTTGATGAAATACGCCGAGGACAAGAATGTTATCTATGTCTACTATATGCGCAACACTTCTGATGGCATGGCGCAGTACATCATCGACAACGTCCCTGCAATCGGCCCGAAGATCCATCCAAACGATCCCTCGCTTGCACTGATCTCAGATGACCTGAATTCGGAGCCCTTCGAATGGGAGGGCGCGGCCTGGGCGGCCTTACATGGCACTCCAGGAGCGGAGATGGAGGAATACTTCGAAGGTTTCGAGCATCTGATATCAGCCTTTGCCCCCATTTATGACAACAATGGGAACGTGGTTGCTGTCGTCGGCGTCGATATCGACGACAGTCGTATCCTTGCGATACGCAATACTATGAACCTGTTGATCCCGTTGCTCGTAGGCGGCGTGCTGCTGTCGGTAATTTGCTGCTTTGCCATCGTTTTACTCCACAGGAGGATGGATCTACTGCGCCTGCGCAATGCAGACCTCCTTGCCTTGGTCAACGGAGCGGCTGTCCGCCTTCTTACCATCGAATCAGACGACTTTGAAACCGCTCTCAGCGAGAGCATGGGAAAGATGGCTCAGGGTCTTAACGTTGACTGCGCTTACATCTGGCGCTTAAGCGAGCAGGACGACACGCCTGTATATGTCTTGCTCCACAGCTGGCTTTCGGCCACCCAAGATACCGCAGCGACCTTTGAAGGAAAGTTCTTGACTAACATCGCTCCACGTCTGCCGGATTGGGACGATAGGATGTTTGGTAAACATGGGTATCTCTCCGAGGTTACCAGCAGTTTCAGCGATCCGATTCGCTCAAAGCTGCTAGCTAACGGTGTTAAGGCAATCATGGCGTTTCCGGTGTCCTTTCAAGGCAGATATTGGGGATTCGTCTCGTTTGAAAACCGGCACAACGAGAAGCTTTGCTCTGAACAGGAGGCTTCGATCCTCCAATCTGGCAGCCTGCTGCTTGCGAATGCCGTCGAGCGCAACGACACCATCCTGCAGCTTAACGAGCGGCTTGAACAACAGCAGCTGACGTCGAGCATCGCAAGAAGCCTTATAACAAAAGAATCGCTGAGCGATGTTATCCGAAGCGCACTTGCCAGCATTGGAACCTTCTTTGATGTGGAGCGCCTGCTCATCGCCGTCTTTGAGAAAAACTCCGAGGTCAGCCGCCCGGAATACTTCTGGATCAAAGACCCGAAATATCAGCCGGAGACCATGCAGACAGGGTTCAGCAGCCTGCTGGGCAAACCCTTCCCCCATTATCAACGGGATGCAAAGGAGTGTTTGAAGACGGGAGACGAGCTGGGCATCTATTGCGACAACGTGCTTTCCTACGAGGGCGGCAAATACAAGCTCTTGTACGAGAAGGCAGGTGTGTACTCGTTTATCTGCACGCCGATCTATGTCGAAGGCGAGCTCTGGGGCGCGCTGAGTATCGAAGGGCATGACCGGTTCAGGAAGTGGAACGAAAGCGACCGCCAGCTTATCAGCATGGTGTCAAGCACCATCTCGAATGCGGTCGCACGCGACATCATGGAACAGGGACGCGCCGAAGCGACAGAGCAGGCCATCCGAGCAAGCCGCGCGAAAGGTGATTTTCTCTCGAATATGAGCCACGAGATGCGCACCCCGATGAATGCTATCATCGGCATGACCGCGATTGGAAAAGCCGCTGCAGATACCGAGCGTAAGGATTACAGCTTTGACAAGATCGAGGAGGCCTCAAAGCATCTGCTCGGCGTCATCAACGACATCCTCGATATGTCAAAAATCGAGGCAGGCAAATTCGACCTGACCATAGAGGAGTTCAGTTTTGAGCGTATGCTGCAACGGGTCGCAAACATCGTCAACTACAAAATCGCCGAAAAGCAGCAGCGCTTTAAAATCTACGTTGACAGGGACATACCTGAGTATCTGATGGGCGACGGCCAGAGGCTGACGCAGGTTATCACGAACCTTGTGGGCAACGCGGTAAAGTTTACGCCGGAAAAAGGCGTCATTCGCATCGGTACCTATTTCGAGGGAGAGACGGACGGCACCGTTTTGATCAGAATCACCGTGACCGACACCGGAATCGGCATCAGCCCCGAACAGCAGGCGCGGCTGTTCAAATCCTTCCAACAGGCAGAAAGCTCCACGTCCCGCAAATACGGGGGGACCGGGCTTGGGCTGACGATCTCAAAAAGCATCATCGAGATGATGAACGGCGAAATCTGGATCGAATCCGAGCTTGGCAAAGGCTCGACCTTCGGCTTTACCGTTCAAGTGAAAAGGGCTGCCATCGACGAGCGGAAGCTCATTGGATACGGCCTTGACTGGGGCAACGTGCGGATTCTTGTGGTGGATAACGACATGGATACCATGGCGTTTTTCAAAAAGATCACGAGGGAGTTTCGCGCGAACTGCGACACGGTCTTGTGCGGTGAAGACGCCCTAGAGCTTGCCCACCAGAATGAGATCTATGACATCTATTTCATCGGCCAGGAACTGCCGGACATGGACGGTTTGGCATTGGTGAGGGCGCTCAAAGAGATCGAGACCGTACGCGACAAGGCTACGGTTGCGATGTTTTCTGAAACCTCGGTCTTCAGTCTGATCGAAAGCGACGCCAAAGAGGCAGGTGTGGACGCATTTGTCACCAAGCCTTTGTTCCCCTCGAACATCATCGACACCACCAATGAAGTGCTTGGCTTGAGCAACGATTTGATGGATACCACAAAGATCGAGGCCGCCGCTTCC
>WQXX01000171.1 GCA_009781535.1 Coriobacteriia bacterium
AAGGATACCATTTGTTGTCATCGCAACAGATTCGATGCCAGGAATTTCCATCAGGGCGCGTACCAGATCCACGATTCCACGACGCACAAGCGGCTCACCGCCGGTAAGGCGGATACGCCTAAAGCCCTGCTCGGCGGCAATACGCACGAAGCGCTCGATTTCCTCAAGGCTGAGCATCGCTTCATGCGGCTTCCAGGTTACTCCCTCTTCAGGCATGCAGTACAGGCAGCGAAGATTACAACGGTCGGTGACCGATATCCTCAAATAATCGATGGTACGCCCATGTTGATCGTATGCCATTCGCTCAAACACCTCTCTTATTGGTAGATAATTACGTAGCGCCCCTGTAGCTCGTATGCCATAGCCTAGATGACCTCTCCTTCAGGCAGATTGATACAAATGCATCGCACCTCATCGCCAGCCTTTATCGGAACCTTGCCTTCCGGCACTTCAAGCAGGCAATTGCTTCCATAATAGGTCGAAAGCAATGCCGATGATTGGTTGCCTGCCGGGGTAACGATAAGAGCGCCGCTTGTGTCACGTTCAAGTCTCCCCCGTAGATAAAAACGACGTTCTTCCTTCTTCTTGATATCTTTTGTCACACGAGCGATAGCTATCGGCCGCAACATGTTCTCAAACCCCAACATCTTGCGAATAGCCGGACGCACGAGGATCTCAAAGCCAACGATAGCAGCAATCGGGTTGCCCGACAAACCAAAGACAGGAACCCCGTCGATGACGCCAAGTATCTGCGCTTTGCCAGGACGCATCGAAACCTTGGTGAACAAAACCTCACCAAGTTCGCAGATGCTAGAGACCGTGTAATCAAAATCACCCTCAGCTGCACCGCCTGAGAGCACCACGAGATCATACGCGCGCGTAAGCTCGGCAAGTGTTGAGACAAGCGCCTCACGAGTGTCTTCCACGCGCGGGAAAACCGTAGCAAGCGCCCCAGCGTCAAGAGCGGCGGCGGCAAGGGAATGGCAGTTTGAATCACGGATCTGCCCTGGCCCAGGAATCTCAGCAGCACCGACAAGCTCTGAGCCTGTCGAGAAGATGGCTACACGCGGGCGTTCATAGACAGAGACCTCGGTGTTTCCAGAAGCAGCAAGCATCCCAACAACAGCAGATGAGATCCGATCCCCCGGAAGAAAAAGAATCTCGCCGGCTTTTGCATCCTCACCGCGAAGACGAACGTTCTTGCCCCTGATGACAGGTTTGCTGCTACAAACCTCCAAGCCAGCAGGCAAATCTGCGCTGACGCCGATGACTTCGACGTCCTCGATCTTTACTACCGTATCAGCGCCGGCTGGCATAGGAGCACCCGTCATGATCCGTACTGCCTGCCCGGGTCTTAACGCATCCGGAAACACCATGCCAGCGCCGATATAACCGACGATGGGCAACGAGACCGGGGCTTCTTCCGTCGCAATCTGCACATCCTCAAAACGCAACGCAAACCCATCCATCGCGCTGTTTTCAAATGACGCAATATCGATGTCGCTGGCGATCTCTTGCGCCAAGACCCGCCCCAAACAGGAAATAAGCCCAACACGTTCGGTTGGCATCGTGCGTACAACAGAGAGTATCTTCTCGCGTGCCGTCTCAACACGTATCATATCTTCAGCGCTATACATTATTCCAAAACTCCCTGCTTTTCTGGTTTACCATCGTCAGGAGGAAAACCACCGCATAGTCTGTTGTTCAGACCAGTTGAAGGTTGTCTATTATCCTCTATTGTGGAGCATTATACCATCACCCGTTCACAGACACAGTAACACCGTTGGCACAAGACCGTTCGCCGTCTCAAACCATCTGCCTATTTGTAGCTGCAACCAGCGGTTTATCGCTTCGGTATTAAGGGACAACATGGTAGTTTTATGGCATATCAGGTGCGTGGTAATAGCATGTTGACAGAGTAGTGCGTGGTAACAGCGTGTTGACGGCATACGAGTGACAATCATCGAGCAACTGTTGTGAGCCTATCGGCCCTTTATTGGCAACCAGCAAAAGGATGTGGGATTGACCGCTGCAACAGACACATTCGCAATCTACTACTTCAGCGCAACAGGCAACAGTTTCTTGGTTGCCAGTTCCCTTGCTGAACGCCTCGGTGCACCCGACCCTATCTCGATTCCCGGCTCCCTCATTCTTGCCGACCCCTATGAAGCCGCACGCAAAGCAACCAAAATCGGGATCGTGTTTCCTGTACACCGCGCGACCATCCCCGAGATGGTACGCGGTTTTATCGCGCATATGCCGGTGGAGCACGACCGTTACTACTTCGCGGTTGCAACACATACCTTATTCGGTTGCAACGAGTTCTGGGACATCGACGAGGTTTTAAGCAGCAAGGGCGTTGCGCTTAATTGTGCACATTCGGTACGGATGAAGGGAAGCGTGGGCATCATACAACCGTCAGATGCTTCCGTCTTGAGAGGAATCGCACGAATCCAGCCGCAGCTGGATGAAATCGCAGAAGAAGTCGCAAACGGGCAGGAACGGTACTTCCGCCCTTCGATCAAATCACTGAACAAATTGGTGAAGCTTTACACGCTTTCGCATCGTAAGCGTATCGTGTTCCATATCGATGAGCATTGTAAGAGCTGTGGGATCTGCGTCCAGGTCTGCCCGGCTCGCAATATCGAACTCAGCGGTTACGATGATATCGAGGCAGCTGGAACTATCGTTCATGCGGAGCATAAGGCTGAAAAAGCGAATGAAAGCGACGCTAAGAAACGAGCTCCGATCCGCTCGGATAAGTGTCAGGCCTGTTATGCGTGCCTGCATTGGTGCCCCGCTAATGCAATCTCGACCTCACGAAGGTTCCATAACCGTTATCATAATCCCCAGGTCAATCCCGACCAATTAAACCAGGTTCCAACCACTTCTTCTGAGCCCTAAAAAGCTTGAAAAGGATGGAATATTCACAAAAAGGGGATACCGTGTCCAGCAACGAGCAGCCGTCTTTGTTCGATACCTTACTTGGCAACACGAAAGCCGAATCTCAAGCCGCCTTTGAGCGCATCGCTGCCTTGCGCAACGAGATCGACCATCATACCTATCTCTATTATATCCTCAGTGCGCCTGAGATAAGTGACGCCGCTTTTGACTCGATGATGCGCGAGCTCCAGGAACTGGAGCTCGCGCATCCAGAACTTATCACCTCAAGCTCACCGACGCAGCGCGTTGGAGGCTTGGTTGAGACAAC
>WQXX01000172.1 GCA_009781535.1 Coriobacteriia bacterium
AAGGCGAAGTCGCGCTCATCCCCACTGGGAACAGCCATGACCGCGCCCGTGCCGTAGTCCATGAGGATATAGTCGGCAACCCAAACAGGCACCTTCTCCCCATTGATCGGGTTGATCACATACCTGCCGGTGCTCGCGCCGTGCTTGACCCTCTCCCCTTTCGAACGCTCGACAGCCGTTGCAGCCTGCGCCTCGGCGATGACCGCTCGCACCGGCGCTTCGTATTCGGTGCCGGCGACAAAGTCCATCACGAGCGGGTGTTCAGGGGCAAGCAGGAAGAATGAGCAGCCAAAGAGCGTGTCGGCACGCGTGGTAAAGACCGTGATGGTCTCTGTCGTCGGCTCGCCAGCCGCGTCACACACCGTAAAGTCGATCTCGGCGCCGGTGGAACGCCCTATCCAGTTCGCCTGCATCTGCTTGACGCGCTCCGGCCAACCTGTGAGTTTCTCGAGGTCATCGAGCAGCTCCTGAGCATATTCGGTGATCTTGAAGAACCATTGCTCAAGCTCTTTACGCTCAACCGTCGACTTACAACGCCAGCACGCACCGTCTCCCACCACCTGCTCGTTGGCAAGCACCGTCGCGCACGAGGGGCACCAGTTGACCGGCGAGCTGCGACGCTCGACCAAGTCGCGCTCCCACAGTTTCAAAAAAATCCACTGGCCCCAGTGGTAATAATCCTTGTCGCTGGTTATGACCGCCCGGCTCCAATCATAGGAAAAACCGAGGCGCTTTAATGACGCGCGCTGCTTGGCGATATTCTCATAGGTCCAGACTGCCGGGGAGGAATTCTGCTTGATGGCGGCATTCTCGGCAGGAAGCCCAAAAGCGTCCCAACCAATGGGGTGCAAAACGTTAAAGCCCTGCATGCGCTTGTAGCGACTGATCACATCACCGATGGTATAGTTGCGGACATGCCCCATGTGCACATCGCCCGAGGGATACGGGAACATCTCCAGCGCATAGTAGGTCGGTTTTGCGCCGGACATATCTTGATCAGACACTACATCGTCGCGCACCGCATCAACATCATCGCGCACCGCATCAACATTCGCCTCGGCCCACACGGCCTGCCATTTTGTCTCGATAGAAAGAGGGTCGTACCCGTACATGGATCATGCTCCTAACTGCCTCTTGGAAGTTGCCCTACTACTTGCCCGGCGTGTTCCCCGTCCGCATATACAGCCACTCGTCAAAGTTTTCCTCAAGCAGCCAGAAGGGCAAAGCGCCGTTGTCAAGCACCATCTTGTGAAAGTCCCTGAGATTTAAGTCTGCACCAAGCGCATCGTGAGCGATGTCCAACATCTTGTAGAACTCAAGCGGCCCGAGCCCGTACGGCAAAGAAAGCAGCGGCGTCGAGGCAGCATAACCGATGATATAGCTGGCATATGCCGCTCCTCCGAGCCCATACTGTGAGAGGTACGTATCTGCTTGTCTTACATTCCATCCCTCATAATTAACTCCAAGGTCGACCCGTGCACCGAGCGTCCGCCAGAACAACTCCTCAGCATTCGCATACGTCAAATCCGTCGGATTGAGCCCGATATAGCGCAGGGCATACATCTGACCATACACCGCATAGCCTTCTGTATACGCAGTCGCGCCGATGAACAGCTCGATGGGATGAGGATCGGTCAAGCCGAAGTAATTATGCTGATACAGATGCCCCGGAAACGCCTCGTGAGCAAGCGTGGTTGCTAGATCAAACCTGTCGGAGATATTCTGCGGATAATACACAACGTGGTTTTCAGTAAAATCATCAAAAGGCGCCAGCATGTAGAACGCAACGAATCCCTCCATTACCATAGCGTCAGAGGCCGAATCCACCGTAAAAGGCCGCATCCCGATATCCGGGAACTCCTCGCCAATCCGTCCGTTGAAGTATTCCATGATGCCGGCTGCATCTTTGGGGAGTTTGCTCATGGCAGCATCGACCCTCGCCTGATAACCAGGGGTATCTGATGCGAAATAATCGGTCAGGAATTCATCCATTGCCTCATCAAGCAGTTTGATCGCTTGCTCCGGAGTCACATTAAAACCTTGCGCGCGCATACGCGCAGTATAGTAATCCTTGCCATATGGCAGGCTGGCGATGGACGTCGTCTCCTTCGACTTAGCCAGAATCTCATTTAACAAGGTGAGCGTCTTTTGATACGCAGGGATTATCTTGTTCTGCACCGCGTCACGATTGGCAGCCGCATAGCGCTCACGCTCAGCTGATGAAAGCGAAGCGAACGGGCCTTCTCCGCTGTCAAGCGCTTCTTCAAAGAAGGTGACGAGGATATTATTCGACACGTTGACTACATAGGCTTCCGCTTCCTCGATGGTTGACTCGACAGCAGCACGATTGGGATAGATTCCAAGCCGCATGCGCTCGCGCGCAACCGCATCCGCCTGACCCAAAAGACGCGGAGCATCGGCTATCAGCAGAAGATAATCCTCGATATCCTGCTTGGTGCGGAATGTGAAGAATATCAACGAGAACGGTATGTCCATATGCGTGCCCATTGAGGGCATGTAAGGATCTTTATAGTAGAAGAAGTATCCAGGGTCGAGCTCCATGGCAGTCTCAAGATAGAACAGCAGGTAGTTGTAAAGCCTGCTCTCTTTCGCATTCAGGTTGCTTGTATTGCAGGCATACAGCTCAGACAGGAGGTCACGATAGTATTCATACTCCTCGCAATCCCCTTCATAGGTATAGTCCCAGAAGCGTGGTTCCGGCTTGGTGATACCAAAATCCTTTGGGTTGACGACGAGCTGGTTGTACGTCGAATAATCGCCCATGAAAAGATCAAAAAGCTCGTCGGCTATTACCGTAACCGGACGCGGTTGCCCGACAAAGTCGGGTATCACTATCGGCGGTCTTTCTGTTTTGCCGATGTTGATGAAGTTATCAAGGATGAAATCCCTGATAAACGCGCACCCGCTCAAAGAGCCTAACACCAGAACAACAGCAAGTAGCAAGGCCAATGCCTTGGAGAACAGCACCGACAGCTTCCGTGCTCCCAATCTGGGTTTCCGCCCGGTTTTGTGTTCGGTGTCCGGCTGGTTTATCTTCTTGGTTTCCGATTCGGTTTTCTGTAGTATCTGCATGATGGCACATCCTTCCCGCTGTTGACTTACTATGTGGTAATTATACGCAATGCTGCTGCGCTTTGCTGTGATACAATGCGTA
>WQXX01000173.1 GCA_009781535.1 Coriobacteriia bacterium
CGACTGCCTCCTTGACGGTATCGTAGCAAAGTACCTCTCCTGAGAAGCGTGACCTGACGCGCTGAGCCAGATCCTGGGCAGGGACGGCACGAGGCGAGGTGGTCTGTGTGACTGCGATGCGCGCAAACAGCGGGCTCAGCGCGTCGATGATGCCGTCGGCGTCCTTGTCGGCAAGGACGCCGACAAGAAGTGTTGCTGGTACCGACTCTCCAAAGCGCTGCCTGAGTGTTGCAGCAAGAGCTTGGGCTGACTGCGGGTTATGAGCCGCGTCGATGATGAGAAACGGACTTTTACGCAGCGACTCGAAACGTCCGGGAAGTGGCGTTGCAAGTATGGCTTGCTTAAGTATCTCCGGCTCGATACTGCGCCCGAGAAACGCCTCAGCTGCGGCAATAGCGCAGGCGAAGTTCGCAGGCTGGTAGCTGGGAAGCCGCATTTCATCGAACAGGTCGGATACGGGCTCAGGCAGTTCTATGGGGATCTTGTGGACACGCGCTGCTGTCTCGGCAATACGCCGTTTGAAGACCTCGATGGTCGAGGCTGTTCCCGGACCGAGGACCGCAATCGAGCCCGGTTTGATGATGGCGGCTTTCTCACCTGCGATCTCCTCTAAAGTGCTACCTAAAATAGCAATATGATCGAGACCGATGCCGGTGATGACGGCTACCTTTGGGTCAACGACGCTCGTCGCGTCCCAACGCCCACCCAAACCCACCTCAAGCACGGCAACGTCTATCTGCCTGTGGGCGAAATGCAGAAAAGCGGCGGCGGTCAAGAGCTCGAACTCGGTGATACAGGGGATTGTGCCGTTTTCGACCAACTGCACAGCGGCAGTATGGGCGGTCTTGACCGCCGCCGCGAAATCATCCCGTGAGATAACCTGCTGATCGACCTCGATGCGCTCCTCGTAATACACGAGCTCGGGCGAGGTATATAAACCGACTTTAAGCCCTAGGGCACGAAGGATTCCGGCGGCAAAACGCGCAGTCGAACTCTTGCCGTTGGTGCCGGCTACTTGGATTGCGGGATATGCAAGCTGCGGGTTGCCTAACACTTCGGTGAGCGCCTTGATCCCGTCAAGGGATGGCTTGATGCCGAAGCTGAGGGCGTCTCTCAAAATACCTAGGGTTTCATCATACTCGGACATGGAGGTTCAGCTCAAGCTGACGAGTTGGCGGTCGATCTGGTCGAGGGCTGTTCTGAGCTCTGCTGCATCCGTCTGGGTCTTTTCGACGATTTCAGGAGCCGCCTTGCTCAAGAAGCCCTCGTTAGCGAGTTTCTTCTCAAGTTTGGAAAGGTCATCGGCTGCCTTGGCACGCACAGCCGCAAGGCGGCTGCGCTCCTTTTCGATATCAACCAGACCTTCAAGCAGCACATAGACCTCGAATTCCGCTGAGACTGTCACTGACGACTGGGCAGGCTTTGCCGCATCTGATGAGATGACAAGCAGACCGGTGTTCGCAAGCCCCTTGATGAGCAGCTCCTGCTTGGTTAGCTTTGAGACAAGCTCCCCTGCCCCCTCGCCAAGCGTATGGACAAGCACATCAAGGGGCGCCTTGGGACTGATACCATAGCGCGCACGGGTGCTGCGGATGGCTGCAACGATGGTGCAGACCATCTCGATGACCTTTTCCGCCTCATTGTGCGCATACGTTTCAAGAGCGGCAACGGAGGGCCATTGCGCGACCATCAGCGAAGGACGTGTGTCGCCGTGAGGAATGCTGAGCCAGATCCTCTCGGTAATGAAGGGCATGAAGGGGTGGAGGAAACGCAATGCGGTGTCGAGAACGAAGATGAGGTTGCGCTGCGTTGCTGTGCGGATGGCGCCGCCTTGGGCGAGCTGACCTTTGGCGAACTCGATGTACCAGTCGCAGAACTCGTTCCAGAAGAAGCTGTAGAGGGCGCGCGCGATGGCGCCGAAGTCGTACCCTTCCCTACCCTCATCGAGTTCGGTTGCAAGGCGCGCGAGACGCGAGAGTATCCAACGGTCGGCGTCGGTGATGGGCTCGGGGACAACACGCTCAACACAGTCAGCTTCATAGTCCTCAAGGTTCATCATGACAAAACGTGCTGCGTTCCACAGCTTCGTCGAAAAATTGCGCGAGGATTCGAGTTTGTTCTCATCGAACTTCATGTCCTGTGAGCCGGTGACCTGCAGGGCAAGCCCGAATCGCATGCCGTCGGCGCTGAACTTCTCGATAAGGTCAAGCGGGTCGATGCCGTTGCCTCGGGACTTGCTCATGATGTTGCCATGTTTGTCAAGCACCGTCGGATGGATGATCACGTCTTCGAACGGAACCTCATCCACAAAATACATCGAGCTCATGACCATGCGTGCGACCCACAGGAAGATGATGTCGCGTGCGGTGGAAAGCACCTGGGTGGGATAATAGGCAGCCAGCTCGTCGCTCATCAACCCGGCATCCAAAGCGTCCGATCCAACTGAGGCACCATCCTGCCACCCCTGGGTGGCAAAGGGCCACAGTTGCGAGGAGAACCAGGTATCGAGCACGTCCTCGTCTTGCCGTAGCAGCGCACCGCACGCAGGGCAGCTCGTCGCGTCATCAAGCAACGCATCATTCCAGCCGCAGGTATCGCAGTAAAACACCGGTATGCGATGGCCCCACCACAGCTGGCGCGAGATGCACCAGTCGCGGATGCTCTCCATCCAATGGAAGTACACGTTCTCCCAGCGACGTGGGTTAAAGACGACCCGTCCGTCGCGCACCGCTGCGATGGCAGGTGTTGCCAGCGCACGCATCGAGACGAACCATTGCTCGGAAAGCCAAGGCTCTATCGTCGTGTCGCAGCGGTAGCAATGACCCACGGCATGGTCGTGTTCTTCGACCTTGTCAAGCAAGCCGAGTTCCTCAAAGGCGGCAACGACCGCCTCGCGGGCGACCTCACGGGTCATCCCAGCAAAGCGCCCGCCGTTTGCGCTCACGACAGCCTGTTCATTTAATATATTGATCTGCTCAAGCCCGGCACGTTGCCCCATCTCGAAATCGTTGGGGTCATGGGCAGGCGTGACCTTGACAGCGCCGGTTCCAAACGTGGCATCAACGAAGTCATCGGCGATCAACGGCACCACACGGTTAACCAGAGGCAGGCACACCTGCGCGCCCGCAGCTAGCAGCCCGCG
>WQXX01000174.1 GCA_009781535.1 Coriobacteriia bacterium
CGTGTGTTGTCTGATAAACTGGTCGTCAGATGGGGGTAGGAATCATCGGCGTTTCCTGATGGTTCGCGTGTGATACAGGCACGACAGCGAGGTAGCCAGCTATGAACATCATCTTTATGGGTACACCCGAGTTTGCTGTTCCGGCGCTGAAGGCGCTGGCGCTTAACCCGTCTCACACAATCAGCGCGGTCTTCACCCGTGCGGATGCTGTCTCAAAACGCGGCACAGCCCGTCTTCCTTCGCCTGTGCGTGTGGCAGCCGAGGAGCTGGGTCTTGGCGCTTTTGTCGTTACTCCATCGAGCTTTTGTATCCGCAGGGAGGGTGAGGACGCGCTTACTTCTAATCCGTTCGCTACGGCTCCTTGTCCTTTGTGCAAGGAGGGCGAGGCTTCTTTGACTTCGCTTGCTGATGCCCGCATTATCGACGGCGAGCTTCTTGCCCTGATCAGGCAGGCGGCTCCTGACATCATCGTCGTTGCAGCCTATGGTCTCATCCTGCCGCCGGCCGTACTTGAGATACCTTTGTACGGCTGTGTCAACATCCACGCATCCTTGCTTCCGCGTTGGCGCGGCGCGGCTCCCATCCAGCGAGCTCTGCTTGCCGGGGACGAGAAGCTTGGTGTGAGTATCATGCGGATGGAGGAAGGTCTCGATACCGGCGCGTACTGTGCTGCTGCTGCTCTTGATGCTGGGGATGGAAACGCGACGGAGCTCGGCGCCGAGCTTGCCCAGCTCGGCGCCGAGCTCCTTATCAAAACCCTGCCCACCATTGCCGACGGCACGGCAGTATGGATAAAGCAGGATGAAGCATTAGTGACCTATGCAGACAAGATTGATAAACAGGAGATGCTGCTTGATACAAGCGATACAGCAGCAGCCAATCTCCGCCGCGTGCGTGCCTCAACATCAGCCGCCCCCGCAAAAGCAACCATCGCCGGTCGCTCAGTAACGGTTATCAAAGCGCGAGTACCGGCTCCAGACGCGCCCCACACTCAAAAACATCTTTTCCTCAAGTGCTCAGACGGCGACCTTGAGATCCTCGAGCTCAAACCCGATGGGAAAAAAGCCATGACCGCCACCGCATTCGTCATAGGATTGTAGTCACACATATTTGGTATCATTGATATTCTGAGCGACTTGGAAGTAGGATCGAATTAAGGAGTAGCGGGATGCAGTATCATCTTGCATTTTTCATTGCCAGCTGCCTTATTGGATTGGTATCTGGGCTGATACTGAGAATCAAATACAAGATAACCTGGGAGGTTGGGCGAGTTGTCTTCCTTGGGCTTCTTTTTGCACCTTCTATTCTGAGTATCGTTCAGCTTTTACCCTTCGACAAAGGTTTTATTATTCACGGGGAACAAATAGTTGGCTCATATACGACCGATACTATTATTCAGTTCTTAGTCTTCTCAGTTTTTAATGGGATGTGTATCGGTTGGTGTCTAAGCATGATAGACTTCAAGAAATTCGTTGACAGAATCCGAAAAAAGAAATCAAATACAGACTTAAGCGCCATTATCGAGAAGTCCGATGAAAATGCTAGTACAGATGACAAATTAGTTTCCAGTGAATCCCAGTCATTCAAAGACAATAATCAGGCGCTATAAGTTAGAATAGATGATAGATCTTGCCTACATATACCCATCTTTGCAGAGACGATGATCGGAGTTAGTAATGCTTGGTGTCTCGCCCGTAGTCTTACCTGATATAGCGCCCGACCCTCCCTTCTGGTGGTTTTACTACCTTATTACTCAAGCTAGCGTATGGGAGTGGGTATTCATCATCTGCTTATTCGCGTTCATTGGAATCATCATTGGAGCAGTGGTGATAGTTATTCGCAACGCAAAAGCAAAACGGACTGAGGACAAGGAAGACAAGCCTCCTTGGTAGCCCCTCTTTACCTATAGATCATTTGCCAAGACGATCAGTTGATCGTCTTGGCTCAAAAGTGCGACCCTGCGACCGTTCTCGTCACGACTGGGGTTGAGGACATAATCATCATCGCCATGAGTGTACCCAAGCAGGAGCCGTTTTTCTGAGATATCGTCAATGGTGCGCATCTTGTACGCAATAGCATCCAGATCGACAGGAACACAGACGTCATGTGCGGCAACAGCCGCGGGAGTAGCGGCAACAGCCTTGGGAGTACCAGCAACAGGCGCGTCTGCGAGAGCGCCAATGTCGTCTTTAAGAGCGCTCATGTCCCCATTATCAAAGAAGCCCGGCTTCACAAAATGGGTAACCGGCTCAAGCCTCACGTCAGCATGGCCGCTTTTGAGAATGTCGCGAAGTATCTTGTAGAGGTTCTTATCAACGGCGATCTGCACCTGCAGAGACGCGATGAATTTCCACGATATGATGTAGTCGCTCACATACTCGTTATATGCCAGGTTGACGTTTTCCATATTCTGGATCTCGCTCGTGATATTAAACGGCGCCAACTCGACTCCAGCATACACACCTTTCTTCGCGTTTTCAGAGATCGCCCGCAAGTACAAAAGGGTGAGAAGGGTCTCGGTATCAGCATCTTCCTTTGCGGCAGAAAGGTCGCTTAAGACGACGATGTGGTCGTATTGCTCACCGCTGAAGAGGATGGACTCGAGGATATGGATATCAAAGTAATCCTGGCGCGCGCACTGGAAAGAGATCTGTGTTGTCCCGATCTGGATGTCCTTGATTCTTTTCATCTCGCTGTCGGCGCCATGCGACTGCTCGAGCTCGACGCCATGTTTGCCTCGGATGAATTCGCTGTCAAGAAACTTCAGACGTGCTGAGCGCACCCGGTTCTCCCGCTTCTTGCGATAAACGAGCTTGATAGAGCAATTGATATCATCCGGCCCTGTTGCGGTTTTCGAGTAATGCTCTTCAAGCGCAACAACCGTGCTGTCGAATGCTTCGTCGTAGCCCAAAACAAGAATGCGGTTCGCCTCCCGCTTGCTGAAATACTTTCTGCACGTATAGTCATCTGATACTTGGATATCGGCGCTCTGTGCCCAAGCGAGCTCGTTTCTGTCGGTGGCAAGGAAGATGATCTTATCGCCTTCACGAACGGTCATCTGGGCGTCATACATAGCTTTCGTAAGCGAGGCGGTATCGATATTGGGTCTGTTGATGATGATCTCAACACCACA
>WQXX01000175.1 GCA_009781535.1 Coriobacteriia bacterium
AGCGCGTATCTTCCTGTCTGGGTTTACTCATATTTCGAGGCAAAGCCGAACAAGCCTGGTATGCTGCACTACGTTGCTGTAAACGCCCGCACAGGTGAGACGATGGGTTCGGTGCCCGTAGACAAGAAACGGCTCTTCCTGATTTCGCTCATCATCGAGTTATTTGCCATACCGCTTGGCATCTTTATCGTATTACTAGGCTTATTGTGAGAAGGAGGCTGCCATGACAACGATACTTTCGATGCTTCCCATGTTCTACACCTTCATGTTAGCGGCGTCCGATGATAGCGAAGGCGGAGCTTTTACCCTTGGATTGCTACTTTTGCTGGCAGGGCCGATTTTCTACTCTATCACCTACGCGCGGTACCGCAATCAGGGCGAGCGTCATTATCATGAAAAAGAGACGCCGACCGAGATGAGTAATCTGATGGTCTACGATAACTATATCAGGCGTAACATGCGTCAAAGTTCAAAAACCATCAGCGGAGCAAATAGCACCAAGGTTGAGGGAACCCTCGCTAAACAGAAATGAATTAAGGCGCCCCAGGCTTTCCGCCTGGGGCGCCTTTTTTATTGTCACCCCGGGCTTGATCCGGGGTCTATCAGGGTGCCTTTAGGTTGCCTGCGTGTGTTGTCCGAAAAGCTCCTCGCATCACAAACGTCTTTGTCACCCCGGGTCTTAGGCTTTAAGCTACGCTTTCTTACCAAACAGCTGCTTGAATACGGCGACAGTCGCGCTGACGCCCTCCTCATCCCCGATACCAACCCGCAAGCCACCAGCCGCGGGGAAGGGACGGACGATGATGCCCTGCATGAGCAGGGCATCGAAGGTAGCAGCAGGCTGTGGCACTTCAACCCAGACAAAATTCGCCTCAGAGGGCAGATACTTGAGCCCAAGTTCTTCAAAGCACTCATACAGGCGGGCTTTTCCTGCACGGTTTAACACGAGCCGCCTCGCGAGCTCATCATCGTCGGTAAGACTTGCAAGGGCGCCGGCTTGCCCGACCGAGTTGATATTGAAAGGCTCGCGTACCTTGTTAACCGCTAAGACGAGCGGCGCTGGCGCAAAGCCGTACCCACAGCGCACGCCTGCCAACGCATACGCCTTGGAGAAGGTACGTAAAACCACGATCGGCCGAATCCCATCAAAATGCGCGAAGGCTTTTACATTTGTCGGGTCGTCGACAAATTCCTCATATGCCGCGTCAATGACAACCAGGATACTATCAGGCAATTTGTCCAGAAAACAGGTAAGTTCCTCATCCGTCACTATGCCGCCGGTAGGATTGTTAGGAGTACAGACGAACACGATCTTGGTATGCTCGTCAATGGCGGCATACATCGCATCCAGATCAAAGGTGCCGCGGTCGTTTAGCGGTATCTCGCGATACTCCGCTCCGGCAATCTGCGCACAGGAACGGTAGACGATGAAGGACGGCCAGCAATACACCACGTTGTCGCCGGGTTCCAGGCAGACCTGCGCAATGTCATCGATAAGCTCATTGGAGCCGTTTCCGACGATGATCTGCTCAACCGGCACCTGGTAGCGCTCAGAAAGTGCGTTGACGAGTTTATTCACGGAACCATCAGGGTACTCATTCAGATTGACAAGAGCCTCCTGCATCGCTTTGAGCGCCGAGGGGAACGGCGACAGCGGGCTCTCATTGGATGAGAGCTTATAGATACGATCCACTTGCGCGATCTCACGGATCTGCTCTTCGCGCAGGCCCGGCTGATACGGTAGCACCTGATCAAGATTGCTTCTGATGAAAGTCTTCCAATCCATGTTGATCCTCTCCTCTAGTCTGGTTACCCTTCTCTACTATAGACTACTTGCACAACTTCCGTAGTTGCTGCTACCCTGGTATCCCGCCAAAGCCACGCTCAAAGGCGACCGCTGCTCCCAAAACCACCGCTACCACGCTCAAAGGCGACCGCTGCTCCCAAAACCACCGCTACCGCGTTCGGTCTCATCGAGTTCATCGACCTCGATGAGTTCTACAACCGGGTGCGCCAGAATCACCAGCTGCGCAATGCGGTCGCCCCGTTTGATCACAATCGGCTCGTGCGCATCAAGATTGACAGCCACAGCCTTAAGTTCGCCACGGTACTGACTATCGACAAGCCCAGGGGTATTCGCCATCGAAAGCCCCGATCGTATGGCAAGCCCACTGCGAGGCATCACGAATCCGGCATAACCCTCAGGGATCGCAACGGCAATGCCACAAGGGATAAGAGACCGCTCGAACGGCGCAAGTGTGATATCCACCGCGCTACGCAAATCCAAGCCTGCATCCCCTGGATACGCATAGGCAGGCAACTCAAGGCCTGTATCGATCCGCTTGACCTTAACGATTATCTCTTGAGATACACCCACGCCTACACCATGCCCTTCAAGGCTGCTTGGAACTCCGCTATATCCTTAAAGTCCTTGTATACCGATGCGAAGCGGATATACGCCACATCGTCGATGGCGCGCAGGCGCTCAAGTACCATATCGCCGAGCACCTTGGAGCGAACCTCGTTGCGCGGTGAGTTCCTGAGTTCCTGTTCCACATCGTCGATGAGCTCTTTAAGGCGCGCAATAGGGACGTCACGCTTGATTGTTGCCGTCATAAGGCCGCGAAGCAGCTTATTACGATCGAAGGGCTCAGAGCTCTTATCGTTCTTGAGCACGATGAGCGGCGTTTCTTTGAGGCTTTCGTAGGTAGTAAAGCGAAAATCGCATTCATCACAGATGCGACGACGCCTGATCGACCTGCCATCCTCGCTCGGGCGCGAGTCGATGACTCGTGAATTGTGCGAACCACATTTGGTGCAAAGCATGATAACTCCTTGCCTATCTCTTGCCACTGAGGTTTCTGTATGGGAGTATCATACTATATATTGTGGTTACATAGCGAGCATGACAAGAAGACCGAGCTCAGTTTTCCCTCAACGTGTATGATTCAAAAGCGCAATCGATACGACGTGCTCCGTCCACCGCTTGTCTTCCTCATGCTTTTTCTAATCTCCGCAAATTTTGCGGAGAATACTTCATTATTCTCCGCATGCTATCCTCAGGAAATCTTCAAAGAACCAACTCACAACGAGAAAGCTTTCAGGTACTCTTCGCAATGAGCTTTGATGAGGG
>WQXX01000176.1 GCA_009781535.1 Coriobacteriia bacterium
CGCATTTATGTTAACGGACGGCTCTTGGGGGGCGCGGGAGAGCCGGGCGAAACCCTCGAAGCGACAACAGCAGACAACCGTTACATGTCCTTTACCGCTTGGGCTGAAGACGGCGAGCTGGTAATAATAGAGCAAGCCGCCAACTTTGTTCACAAGGACAACTTTGAGCCGATGTTACGGTTTTACGTCGGTAACGAGGAAGCGCTGTCTAACTGGACAACGCGCTTTAACGCTTTTCCTGTGATCGAGATAGGCATCTACCTTCTGATGTTCATCGTGCATCTGCTGCTGTTTTTGACACTGCCGAGATACCGCGCCAACTTATGGCTTGCGTTGCTCTGTCTTGCTTGGGCGTTACGCACTGGTGTTATCGGTACAAAACTCTGGCTTTCATTGCTGCCGTGGCTGTCGTGGGAAGCGGCGTTTCGTATTGAATACCTTGGGTTTCCTGTGTCGTTGTTACTGTTGTCGCTTGCCTACCATGAGCTGTTTTCCAACGCACTTCAAAAGGGCTTTCGTGTGCTGGTATATTGTGCCACTTCAATTGCCGCAATCTTGATCCTGTTCACGAATACGATGCCGCTCTCCAATGCAGGTGTACCCATGATTGCGCTCGGAGCCTGTGCTTCTGCCTATGTCCTGGCCCGCATCCTTTGGACAACACGTAGACCAAATACCGAGCAAAAGCTGGTTCTTGCGGGGATCGGCGTGCTCATGCTTGCCCTGATCGCAGACACACTCTACTTCAATTCTGCAACATCAAGCAGCATACCTGGCTCGATGATGGAAACGGCACTTATCCTCTTCTCCCTGATGCAAATGACAGCCCTGCTGCACGCTACCATGCGAGAGACCGCATTGGCAAAGCAGGCCGAGCAGCGCCTTACGATGGAAAACGTTGCGCTCGACCGGGTCAACCGACTCAAGAGCGACCTTATCGCCACCGTGTCACACGAGATACGTACGCCGCTGACGGTCATATCCACCCACGCCCAGCTTGCAGACAGGGAAATGAAAAAAGGTAACAACAACGACCACTCGCTGGAGCGGCTCGGAGTAATCACCCGCGAGGCCAACCGTCTTGCCGACCTCTCGGGCAACCTGCTGTATACCTTTAAGGAGAGTGAGTCTTTGCAGGGCAGAGCCCCACTCTCGATAGACAAGTTGATAACCCAGACCGCTATGGCATTCAAGCCGATCATGGAGAAAAAGGGAAACCGACAGACCGTGCTTCTTGAGCCGCAGCTCCCTCTAGTCTTTGGAAATGCCGATGAACTGACACAGGTGCTGTTCAATCTGCTTGCAAATGCAGACACCCATACAAACAACGGTGAGATCGGTATCACTGCAAAGCTGATGGAGGGGGAGGAGCTCATAAGGATAACTGTCTCCGATACCGGCGAGGGGATAGCCCCGGAGATTATTCCTCATATTCTTGAAAAGCGTGTGCACGATGAAAAGGGGACAGGCTATGGCCTCATGATCTGCAAGGAAATCATCGAAGCACACGGCGGAAGCATCACGATTGAAAGCGCGCAGGGAAAGGGAACAGATGTGACCTTGACGCTGCCAGCCATGGGAGAGGAGAGCACAGATGAGTGAGAGGAAGACGATACTCCTTGTTGAGGATAATCCTGACATCCTATGGGCAAACCACGCCGTATTCCAATCCGCAGGCTACGCGGTGTTTACCGCCGAGAACCTTGCTGAGGCGCGGCAGCGCCTTGTGCAGGAGCCACTCGACGCCATCGTACTAGACCTCATCTTGCCTGACGGCAATGCCCTTGACTTTGTTCCTGAGATCCGTGCGATAACCACCGCACCCATACTGATGCTAACTGCCCTGACCGATATAGACGACCGGCTTGCGGGCTTTCAAGCAGGTGGAGACGACTACATCACAAAGCCCTATGACATTGACGAGCTTGCGGCGCGAGTAGAAGCCTTCATACGACGAGAGAAGCTGCACACGGAGAAACCGCCTGAAAAACTGTCCTGCGGGCCCATCACACTGGATCTTGTGGCAAATCAAGCATATATAAACGGTGAGAATATGCAGCTTGCGGGCAAGGAGTTTGCGCTTTTACACCTGTTTGCCAGGAACAGGGACAGCACCATGTCGAAGGAAACCATTTACGAGACCATCTGGAAGCTGCCTCTTGCTGGAGACGACACGGCGCTCAAGAACACCGTATATCGGCTTCGTAAGAAGCTGGAGGCGACTCAGAGCGGTTTTGACATCCTCATGAGCCGGGGCGAGGGATATACATTCACCGATAAATAGCACTGCAAGATAAGAGAGAGCCCGAAAGTCGTATTCTTGCGACTTTCGGGCTCTCGCTTTTTTTCGTGCTATCGTCTGAACAGGGCGTAGACTATCCATTTTTCAAGAGGGGCAGAATGAGATGAGTAAAACGAGGCAAATTCTCAGGAAGGTGCTGCCGGTGTTGCTGGCGGTGGCAGTGGCGTTTGCTGGCTTTAGTGCTGCACCACCATCGTTTGCAGCTGACACTTCCGGGAGCATGTCGGACGAAGCTCTGATCCACTCGGATGACCAGACGACGGATGCTGACTTTTCAGATAGTCAAACATTCGATGATGGCCTTTCATCTGAAGAAGCGGCAGATATCGATCTTTCGGAGGATGAACTATTGAATGCTGCCCCCTCAGATGAAGAACCGCCAGACACAGGCACCTCAGATGGAGAAATGCTAGAGGCAGCTCTCTCAGGAGAACAATCTTTGAATGCTGCCCCCTCAGATGAAGAAACGCTGGGCACAGGCTTCTCAGATGAAGAAACGCCCCTTGTTGATGAAATCATGGCACTTGAGGAAATGGTAGATGGCGGTTCTCTGGGTGTGATGGCGAATCCTGTTATCGGCCAGAAATTCACCGTTGGAAACCTCAGCTATATCGTACTGATGAACACGAACACGGTTGACTTGATCGGCTGCACCGCACCGTCCATCCATAACCCAAGCATCCCTGCCACGGTAAACTTCGAGGAAAACACCTTCAGCGTGGTAGGCATCAGATCGTATGCTTTTGAGAACAGCTTGCTTACCGGCACGCTGACTCTGCCACAAACGTTGATTACTATTGAGTATGAAGCATTTGACAA
>WQXX01000177.1 GCA_009781535.1 Coriobacteriia bacterium
AGTCCGCGTGCCTCAACCTGCACGGTAAGCTGACGGCGCGCCTCACTTTCTGCAGAATGTGCCTCGTCGATGACCCAATGGCTGATGGGCGGCAGGATCGCTCCCTCGAACAAGTGGTCACAGAACAACAGCGCATGATTGGTCACCACGATATCGGCATAAGCTGCCTGCCTGCGCGCGCCATGGAGCAGGCAGCTCCCGTAATAACGGCACTTGTTGCGCAGACAGTCATCGGCGCTCGCGCAAACCTCAAAGCGCGAAACCCCCTGCCAGCGCAAGGGCAAGGGGTCGATGTCTCCTGTAGAGCTCTGAGATACATAGGACAGCAGCTGGCTGACAAGGATTATCGGTGCAGTTGTTGCAAATCGGTGCTCCTGCGCAGAGAAACGCATGAGCTTACGCAGGCAGGGATAATGGTCGTAGCCTTTCAGGGCAATGTACTGAAGTCCGCTTTTTTGATTGCCGCTCAACGCTCCGGGCGCTCCGTATTCCGCTGCTCCGACTGTTGCTTGCCCGGATTCCTCAAGGGCGCCATCTCTTGATTCCTCAGGCACACCAACCGTCGGGTTCATTTCTCCAGCTTCCTGCGCCCCAAGTGCTGTAGCCAAGCGCGGCAGCTCATGGTAGATGAGTTGGTCAAGTAGGGCGTTGGTCTTGGTCGCCACACCACAGATCACGCGGTTGCGTTTAGCAAACAGCGCGAGAGGGAGCAGATAAGCCATCGACTTGCCTACGCCTGTGCCAGCCTCGATTGCACGATGGGTTGACGAGTTGAAAGCCTCGGCGACCTCACACGCCATCTCGACCTGCTCCGCACGAGGCTCATATTCTGGATACATCATACCCGCAAGCCCTGCGCCCGTGTAGGCATGCTCAAGTTCATCGTTACACAGTCGCTTAAGCGCAAGGATACCGCCATCGAGCTCCTGCGCGTCAATTTTTTCTTGCTTGGTAAGTGTACGCATACGCTCGCCACGCACAGAACCAAGGGAAAAATGCAGGTCTTTTGCCTCTGACTTTCCGTGTACCATGGCTTGGTCGAAGGCGATGATTCTCAAGATGTCGCGTGCGCCCCAACGAGTGCCTTCGAACAGTTGCGAGATGAGATGCGGTAGGCCCAAGGGAAGGTCATGCAGAGCCACCAGCAGCACGCGCCAGACATGGCACAGCGCCTCGACGTCGTCTAGGGCTCTGTGGGTAGATGGGCGTTCAGGGCAGAACGATGTACTCAGGGTTTCCAGGTTGTGGACTCGAAACCGGGGCAAGGCTATGCGAGCCAGTTCAACGGTATCGATCCAAGGGTCGCGAGATAACAGCGGAGGGATATCCCCGGTCCCCTGCCACGAGACGTCAGGATTGTCCTGATCGATGGCAACTTCAGCATCCAGCCCAAAGGCGTCCTCAAAATCCAGCCCCAGATAATCCTCAGGCCCCTCGTCTCTATTGTTCGTCATCAGTCTTTTAAGCTTTGAACTTTTACGAGCATTTACCATAATGAATTCCTGGTCAAACGACGCATTGTGTGCAATAATCCGTCGCCCGCCCGCAAACTCCGCCAAAGACTCTAAAGCTTCAGCTGCCAAGGGAGCATCACACACATCCTCGTCATGTATGCCTGTCAATTCCGTGATAAGTTCAGGTATGGGTCGCTGAGGGTTTACGAAAGTGGAAAAGCGCGCCCGAATCTGCGGCCCTGAGATGATTGCCGCTGCAATTTCGATAAGCGCGTCCTGCCCCGGGACAAATCCGGTGGTCTCGGTGTCGAGTACCACATATTCCGGCTCGATGAGCCCGAATCGCTGCGTGCGGGCGCGCTCAGAGAGCGTTGCGTAACGCCGTGCAACGTCCTCATCGGTGCCAGGGATCAGAGCGTGTGCAAGCTCAGGATTCATAATCCATCGATGCTCTCAGGCTGCTTCCCACCAAACACTTCCCACCGGTCATATCTGGTTATTCTTCGTCAGCAGTGCTGTCTGTCAATATCTCGTCAGAACCTTCAAATCCGTCAGAGCCTTCAGATTCTTCGTCGTCAGAATCCTCTGTTTCATCGTCGTCGTAGTCTTCGAATTGACCTTCGTCAAACTCGCTTGCGCCATACAAAGATGGCGCTTCTCCAAGATGATAGAGCGAATCTTCAAACTCGATGCTGCCGTCGCCCTCCTCGTCAATGGTATAGAGAAGCGCAAAAGCCTCCCCTACTTCGTCGGTCTTTACCGCACGTTCGGCAATCAGCGCGTCGCGCGTGTCTCCATCGAGCTGTACGTATCCGTCGTAGCAAAAGACATATGCATCAGCAAGCAGCTCCATGTCGAACAGCGTCTTGCGCGCCGAGTTGAAACACTCAACGATGTCGTCACCGGGATGACTCTCAATAAAGAGGTTGTCGCCAGAAACAATAACCGTGAACGGCTCGACTTCGCCACCTTGTTCGAGCTTCTGACGCGCCTCGTCAAGCGCAAAGAACACAACCTTGTCGAGAGGCTCTTGCGCATCGAGGACGTCTTCAGTGTCTTCGACATCTTGAAGAACTTGGGTTTCATTTTCGCTTTCTGCGACGATATCGTCCATGTCTTCCATTATTGCGTTGTCGACTGCATCCACAGCAGCATTGTCTGTATCAAGTGTCACACCAATCACCTCTTTATTATCCGATGTTCTCATCGAGCCAAAAGGCCCTCGCCGGGCTTCTTTGGCACAAAATCGGATTATACCTGAACACACCTCTGAGAACTGTCCGCTGTTCAGGCCAGTCTGTTGTTTGGGCGAAATCTGGAATCCCCATCGCCTGGGCACAACAGAAAGCCTCGCCGCTTGGGTAAGACAGAAATCCGGGGCGCCTGAGCAAAATCCTCAACCCCCATCGCCTGGGCACAACAGAAAACCTCGCTGCTTGGGTAAGACAGAAGTCCCCATCGCTTGAGCAATGGGGACTTAAGAAAGTTCGGGTTGTTTTGAGAGTTTATTGCTCTACACTGTTCACGATCTGGGCCATTGTGATCTTTACAAAGTGATCTTCCAGTACCTGTCTGGTAGATTCCCAGGCAAACGTTGAGATGCACTCGCCTTCGCAGGAACACCAAGGGGTTTCATCAGCGTCGAAG
>WQXX01000178.1 GCA_009781535.1 Coriobacteriia bacterium
AATTCTCCACCGATCAAGCCTCCTTGCGCTTATTGTATCAAGGTACGCTCAGCGGCTTGGACAACATGCTTGACAAGTACGCTCGTCGTCACGGTTCCCACACCTCCCGGGACCGGCGTGATAGCCTCGACGATATCTGCTGCCGCCGCAAAATCAACGTCACCGATTAACGAGCCGTTTTCATCCACATTGATGCCGACGTCGATAACGACCTGCCCGGCTCTCAGATATTCCACTCCGATCATCTTCGCGCGGCCCACGCAGGCGATGACGACGTCGGCGTCGCGCACCACTGTTGGAAGGTCTTTCGTACGGGAATGGGCTATGACAACCGTCGCGTTGCGGTCAAGCAGCATCATGGCGGCAGGCTTGCCTACCACCAGACTCCTGCCGATAACAACCGCCTTCTTTCCTGCGACGTCGATCCCAAAATGGTCGAGTATCTCCATGCAGGCGTGTGGTGTGCAGGGCACAAAGCTCTCCCCTTTGCCGGTGAACACACCGGCATTGGCGCTGTCTGTAATACCGTCGATGTCCTTGCGGACGTCAAGCTCCTTGCGGATAAGCTCATCGTCGATCTGTGACGGCAAAGGACGCAATACCAAGACCCCATGGACTGTCGGGTCTTCATTGAGTTGCCTGATAATCTCAAGGAGATCTTCGGTGCTTGCCTCCCCAGGCAGTGTTACGCAGCTTGCCCGTACGCCCACACCCTCGCAGCGCTTAATGGCGCCGCGCTCATAAGACATGTCATCCTCGCGCTCGCCCAAGCGTACGATGGCAAGCTGCGGATTGATGCCTTGCGCCTTGAGCGCTTCTACCGCGGCAGCTGTTTGCTCGTTGAGAGCCGCAACGACCTCTTTGCCTGAAAGTACCTTGAGCATGGGTTTCCTCCTTGTTTTCTTGGTTTACTCATTCCTTAAGAGAAATGCCGATAGGTATCTGTCTTTATCTAACGACCAGTTTATCAGACAACGCACGCTTGCCTCCAACAAGCCTACCTGATAGGCCCCGGTTCAAGCCCGAGGTGACAGAGGAGAAATCGGCATTTCTCTAGCTAATTACGAGTTGCGCGGCAACACTTGCAAAGACCGCATCGGCTTTGCCAATGTATTCGCTGAGAAGGGCGTTTGCCTTCGCATCGATTGCTTCGGCAAACGCCCGGTCGGTCATGGACATGGTGTTGATGAATACATTAAGGCTTGCAGCCTGGAGCGCTGCCTTGCAACAGATCACGCCACAGCCTACATCGCTGATGGCGATGGTTGCCCCTTTCTCGGCAAACGAAACATGCAGGTCGATAGCCTCGGCACAGCGCTGCATGATCTCAAGCGGCATCGCACAGCACTCGCGCAGACACGCCTCCATAATGCGCGCTTTTTCCGCCTTCTCCTGCTCGGTATCCTTTGGTAGCCGATATGCACGGGAGAGCGGCTCAAACACTTGCGCATCGCGCTCGACGAGTGCAAGCAGCTCGGTCTGCAGGGCGGCGGCCTGCTCCATGAGTCCGACCACGTCAGCTTCCACGTCTGCGTACTTGGGTTTGCCAACGGTAAGCGAGCCTACCATGCTGCCAAGCGCCATACCGACCGCGCCCACCAGCGCAGCAGCCCCGCCGCCGCCTGGCACCGCCGCCTTTGACGCCAGTACCTCAACGAACTCTGCACAGCTTTTGTCGGTGTAGTTCATGCTGCCTCCTAAAAGAGCCCGCTTATCACACCATTGGCGTCCACATCGATCTTTTCTGCACTGGGGCGTTTTGGAAGACCGGGCATAGTCATGATATCACCCGTGAGCGCCACGATGAAGCCTGCGCCTGATGAGACCTTTAGCTCGCGGATAGTAATCCGAAAACCGCGCGGCGCGCCAAGCAACTCCGGATTATCAGAAAAGCTGTATTGGGTTTTAGCAATGCAGATCGGATACGAGGCAAAGCCGAGGTCGGTCAGGTGTTTTGCCTGCACCTTGGCAGCAGCCGTAAGCTCTATGTGGTCAGCGTGATAGATCCTTTTTGCGATCGCCTCTATCTTTTCCTCGATACTGAGATCCGTATCGTAGGCAAAGGAGAATTCGGAGGGCAACTCGACAAGGCGGATGACCTCTTGGGCTAAAGACACGCCCCCTTCTCCACCCTTTTCCCATACCTCGGACAGGGCAACGCGAACGCCGAGCTCTTCGCACTTCGACTTGATGAGGGCAAGTTCTGCCTCAGTGTCGGTGAGGAAGCGATTAATTGCTACTACTACTGGCAATTTATAGACCTGCGTGATGTTCTCAACGTGCTGGAGGAGATTCGGAAGGCCTGCTCCAAGGGCAGACAGGTCCTCAACCCCAAAGTTCTCCTTTGAAACACCACCGTGGTTCTTCAGGGCGCGGACCGTTGCGACCACGACCACGGCGTCTGGCTTCATCCCTGCAAGACGGCACTTGATGTCAAGGAACTTCTCAGCTCCAAGGTCCGCGCCAAAACCCGCCTCGGTGACCACATAATCACCGTACTTCAGTGCAAGCCGTGTGGCGATGACCGAATTACAGCCGTGCGCGATATTGGCAAAAGGGCCGCCATGTACAAACGCCGGCGTACCTTCAAGGGTTTGGACAATATTCGGCCTGAGCGCATCTCTAAGCAGAGCGGTCATTGCGCCCTGAGCGTTGAGATCGGCAGCTGTGACCGGTTCGCCGGCACGGTTGTACCCGATGATGATACGCGCGATACGTTCCTTAAGGTCGGTTACAGAACTCGCTAGGCAGAATATCGCCATGATCTCGGAGGCAACCGTGATGTCAAAACCGTCTTCGCGAGGCACGCCGTTGCTCTTGCCTCCAAGCCCGCAGATGATAAAGCGAAGCTGGCGGTCGTTCATATCAAGGACGCGTTTCCAGGTAACGTTGCGCACATCGATGTCCAGGATATTGCCTTGTTGGATATGGTTGTCAATCAGGGCTGCCAGCAGGTTATTCGCTGCCCCGATGGCATGAAAGTCGCCCGTAAAGTGCAGGTTGATGTCCTCCATCGGTATCACCTGGGCATATCCACCGCCAGCAGCCCC
>WQXX01000179.1 GCA_009781535.1 Coriobacteriia bacterium
CCAATACCTACAGCATCCCTGATAGTCCCGGGATTCGAGCGCCCGGAAAACGTACCAGCGATACGTTTTCAGAGAGAATGGGGAGCGCTTGCGCGAACCCTTGGACTGAGTCCGGGGTGACATATGGTCTTCTTGTCATCGAGATACCATTGCTCGCAGAGGCTTCTGGGTTTGTGGGGATGGCAGATGAGGTCATCTCTGTCGAAGCTGACGAGGAACTGCGTTTAGCGCGCGCCATAAAACGTGGTATGGATCCACAAGACGCAAAGAACCGTCTTGCCCGTCAGGCTACCGACGAGCAACGCCGGAAGATAGCGAATGTTGTTATCGACAACAATGGTTCGCTTGAGGCTCTTGAACAGCAGGTCGAAAGCTGGTACACTGATCGAGTTAACGAACATATGTTCTTTTCTGCAGATTCATAACGAAACAGGGGAGTAGAGCAGAAAGGTCTCGATTTAGTGGCGCAGATGGAAGATTCAACAGTCCAGTGGACTGTTGAAGTCGCGGCGAGCCTGCGAGCGCGACGAGTAGGATGGTAGAGCAGAAAGGTCTCGATTGCATGGCACATATGGAGGGAAAACTTCGTGAGGAGCAGCTTGCCGCCGGCAGGCTTATTGTGCATGCCCCGTATGAGCCGGCAGGAGACCAGCCGCAGGCTATTGCAGCGCTTGCAAAGGGAATCGAGGACGGCAAACGTTATCAGACGCTGCTCGGTGTGACCGGCTCAGGCAAGACCTTCACGATGGCAAAGACCATCGAGCTGCTCCAGAAGCCAACTCTGGTATTGGCTCCCAACAAGACACTGGCAGCGCAGCTGGCTTCTGAGCTCAAGGAGTTCTTCCCAAATAATGCTGTTGTCTATTTCGTCTCCTATTATGACTACTATCAACCGGAGGCGTACGTCCCAGCAACCGATGTCTTTATAGAAAAGGACGCATCGATCAACGAGGAAGTCGAGAAGCTGCGGCATGCGGCAACAGCGGCGCTGCTTTCGCGCAAAGACGTCGTGGTGGTTGCCAGTGTGTCGTGCATTTACGGTATCGGTTCGCCTGCCGATTATGCAGGCATGGCGGTTTTCTGCGACAAATCAAAACCCATGGATCGCGACGCGATGATCCATGCGCTCATTGATATTCAGTATGACCGCAACGACTATGAGCTTTTGCGTGGTACCTTCCGCGTGCGCGGGGATACGCTTGATGTCTTTCCTCCTTATGCGGATAACCCTCTGCGCTTCGAGTTTTATGGCAGCGAGCTTGAGCGCATCGTCGAGGTCAACCATCTTACCGGCGAATTGATCAAGGATTACGAGAGCATTCCTGTCTGGCCTGCTTCGCATTATGTGACAGAGCGCTCAAAGATCGATCATGCACTTGGCACCATCCGGCAAGAGTTGACGCAACGGTTGGAAGAATTCCGCGCGGCAGGCAAGTTGCTTGAGGCACAACGCCTCGAGATGCGTACGCTTTATGACCTTGAGATGCTTGAGACGATGAGTTTCTGTTCGGGAATCGAGAACTATTCCCGCCATCTCGACGGGCGAAAACCCGGCGAGCCACCCTATACCCTTATTGACTATTTCCCCGATGACTTCCTTTGCATCATCGACGAGAGCCATGTGACGGTGCCACAGGTACGCGGTATGCATGAAGGAGACCGTTCACGCAAGGTAACGCTGGCTGAGCATGGTTTCCGGCTACCGAGCGCACTTGACAACCGCCCGCTGCGTTTTGATGAATTCGAGCAACGTGTCCCACGTTTCGTCTACGTCTCGGCGACGCCTGGGGATTATGAACTGAGAATCAGCGAGGCGATCGTCGAGCAGATCATACGCCCTACCGGGCTTCTCGACCCCCAGGTCGTTGTGCGACCCATCAGAGGTCAGATCGATGATATCGTCGATGAGGCAAAACAGCGTGCAGAGCGCAAGGAGCGGGTACTTATCACCACCTTGACGAAGAAGATGGCAGAAGACCTCACCGACTATCTGCTTGATCAGGGTGTCAATGCGCGCTACATGCATTCGGATATCGGCACACTTGAGCGCGTTGCGATCCTGCGTGACCTGCGGCTCGGCAAGTTCGATGTCCTTGTCGGCATCAACCTGCTGCGCGAGGGTCTTGACCTGCCGGAAGTCACGCTTGTCGCCATCCTCGATGCCGACAAGGAAGGCTTCCTCAGAAACCATCGTTCGCTGATACAGACTATAGGACGAGCGGCACGCAACGTAAGCGGTCAGGTCATCATGTATGCGGATAAACTCACCGATTCGATGCGCTCTGCAATCGACGAGACGGCGCGCCGCCGTAATGCGCAGATAGCCTTTAATACCGCACATGGTATCGAGCCGCAGACGATTCGCAAAGCCGTCAACGACATCATGCAGTTCATCGACGAGGCGAGTGCCGAGGGCGGTGGGGGAGTAACGGGTTTGAGTGATGTTGACGCAATCGCTGCTGAGCTTGCGGGTCTGGCACGTGAGGAGGTCTTGCGTATCATCGGCTCTCTGGAAGACGATATGGCATCTGCTGCGGCGAATATGGATTTTGAGCAGGCAGCCCGCCTGCGGGATCAGGCTGTTCGGTTGCGGGCGCGTATCGAGAGTACGACTGAAAGTTCAGTGCTCGACCGCCTGCGCTCCACAGCCCGTAAAGGCTCAAGCATGGGCGCCCGCAAACCGCGCGCGCAATCGAAGCCCCGCACAAAACGTTAGATTGATTACTCTGCGTGGCAGACGCGGTTCCTGCCTGTTTCCTTTGCTTTGTAGAGCGCCTTGTCAGCTTCGTTTATGAAGTTTAGACGTGAGCTGTCCAGACTCGGCGCCTGTGTCTTGACGCCGATACTGATCGTCACCGTGGTATCGGTACCATCAGCACAGCAGATGACGACCTCGCTGATATTCTTACGGATCCTCTCAGCGATTTTCAGAGCGCCATTGATATCGGTGCCTGGCAAAAGGACAACAAACTCCTCGCCGCCCCAACGAGCAGCGAAGTCACCCGGACGGTTCA
>WQXX01000180.1 GCA_009781535.1 Coriobacteriia bacterium
GAACAACGGCATATATCTGGCTGATGACCTTGATACCCTGCGGGCAAAGGTGCGCCAGATGTACACCGACCCCGGGCATCTCAAGGTAAGCGACCCCGGCAAGGTCGAGGGCAATACGGTCTTTACGTATTTGGACGTGTTTGCCACCGACACGGCGTATGTGGCAGAGCTGAAAGAGCACTATCAGCGCGGCGGGTTGGGGGATGTCAAGGTAAAGGGATATCTGCTTGAGGTGCTCGACGGCATCCTGGCTCCCATCCGTCAGCGCCGCGCTGAGTATGCAAAAGACCCCGCTGCTGTTTATGAGGTGCTCAAAGAGGGGACTGCCTATGCCAACGAGGTCGCGGCTGCCACGCTTGCCGAGGTGCGCGCTGCGATGAAGATCGACTACTTTGTGTAAGCAGTGTCATATTGTTTCAGGCACGCAATGTCGTATCATTTAAGGAAGCAGAACCAGGAATAGCACTCAGAACAACCAAGCCGTACCGTGTTAGATAACAGGATCAGGGATACCGCTGGGGAGAGCCATGTCGTACCGTGTGAGGATAGAATCGTTTGAAGGGCCGTTCCAGCTGCTGCTTGCACTCGTAAGCGAGCAGAAGGTCGATATCGGCGCTGTTTCGATCTCAGAAGTTGCCGACCAATACCTTGCGTATCTGGATACGATACGCGACCTCGACATGGATGTCGCAAGCGATTTTCTGGTGGTGGCATCGACCCTGTTGGCGATCAAAGCTTCGGCTCTGTTGCCCAGCGAGGAGCCGGTCGACTATGACGATGAGTTGGAGGAGCTGTCGCCTGCCGAGGCGCGCGACATACTCATTGCGCGTCTGATCGCCTACAAGCAATTCAAGAACATCGCTGCCTCTTTAGGCGCGCGCCTCGAGGCTGAGGGGCGTATGCACGCCCATCAGGCAGGGATCGAACCGGAGTTCATCGGTCTTTTACCGGATTATCTTGAGGGTATAACACTTCATAACCTTGCGGTCATCTGTGCCGAGCTGGCAGCCCGGCGAAAGACCTTCCTGCTTGACGCGGAGCACATCACCGCGCGACCGATTCCGGTGGAAGAACGTCTGGAACGTATCGTCGAGCGCCTGAGCAAGAAGCGCTCGCTGCGCTTCATCGACCTGCTCGATGGCACCACCGAGCCCATCGAAGTGGTGGTGAACTTCCTTGCAATACTGGAGCTCTACCATCGCGGCATGATAGACCTTGAACAAGCTGAGCATCAGGGATCCATCGAGATCGTCTATAGAGAGAAGAGCGATTGGACGCCGGCGCTCACACCTGAGCAGGATGAGGATCCGGTGATCGAGTATCTGGAATCCTTGGCAGACAACTCCGAAGAATGAATCTTTTGTGCTTGAAGTACAGGATAGGGGAATAAGGGAGAGCAACATGGCCGATACGTCTGATAAGAAAAACGAACTATACGGTGCAGTCGAGGCGCTGCTGTTCGTCTCTGATGAGCCGGTAAGCGCACAGACGCTCGCACGGATACTGAACGCAGAGCCTGCAAGTATTGAAGAGACCCTCGGCGCGCTTGCAAAACGTTTTGAGCGTGAGGAACGGGGTATCCAGCTGCGCGAGGTAGCGGGCGGTTGGCGCCTGTACTCGCACCCAGCCTATCACGAGATAATCGAACAATACGTGGTCTCGTGGGACACCCGTTCGCTTTCGCAGGCGGCGCTTGAGGCATTGGCGGTGATCGCGTATCACCAGCCCACGACGCGTTCGACCATCAACAGCATCCGCGGCGTCAACTCAGAAGGCGTCATCTCATCCTTGGTAGACAAAGGGCTTGTGCGCGAAGTAGGGCGCGACCCGGGGCCGGGCAACGCCATCCTGTATGGCACAACGCGCACGTTTTTGGAGAAATTCGGGCTCAGGAACCTCAAGGAGCTGCCGCCTCTGGAGGATTTCGCTCCGGATGAGGAGAGCAAGGCCTTTATCCGCGAACGCCTTTCTGCCCATGAACCTTCGCCCGAGGAGCTTGAACTGGAAGATGAGCTCCGAGAGATCGACTGAAACCCATCCCATGCGTCTCCAGAAGTTCCTTGCGCGCGCCGGTATCGCGTCGCGTCGTGGTTCTGAAGACCTCATGACGGCTGGGCGTGTGAGTGTCAATGGCGCTGTTATGACCGAATTGGGCTTCAAGGTCGATCCTCTTGTCGATCAGATAGAAGTCGACGGGCAGGTAGTCAAGCTCGGCAACGGTCATACCTATCTCATGCTTAACAAACCGGCAGGTTACCTCACCACGATGGATGACCCCCACGGGCGACCGACCGTTGCCGAGCTTGTACCAACAGACGAGCATCCGGGTCTGTTCCCGGTTGGGCGGCTTGACTACGATACCACGGGGCTTCTCCTGTTCATGACCGACGGCGAGTTGGCACACCGACTGCTCCATCCGCGCCACCATGTTGAGAAGCGCTATCTCGCACAGGTCGACGGCGTATTGACTTCCTTTGACGCCGCCCAACTTGAGGAAGGCATCAGGCTCAATGACGGCATGACCCTTCCGGCAAAAGTCGAGATACTGACGCCCGGGCAGGACCCAGCGCTTAATGTCCATCATCGCAAGCAACTCAAGAAGCTCAACACGAATGAGCGGCGCGAGGTGGTCGCAGGCACTTTGCCCGTTGTTAACACCGAGCTCGCCATCACGATCTGCGAGGGGCGCAAACGGCAGGTCAAGCGCATGTGCGCTGAGGTCGGCCATCCGGTGCTCACTTTGCATCGGGCCTCATTCGGCCCTGTGGTCTTGCGTGATCTGGCGCCTGGAGCATGGCGTTATCTGACCGCAGAGGAAGTGGAGCAGCTGGTCTCGGCAACGAATGCCGGTTGACCTGGGAACACACCTGGGAACACACCTGGGAACACACCTGGGAACACACCTGGGAACACACCGGCGTTTCTCTGACCTACCTGTGCTATAGTTACAGCCTGCTGTAAACGGTTTTACAGAAAGTGGGCTCCCATGCAAAAACGTGCTCTTTCAATCCAA
>WQXX01000181.1 GCA_009781535.1 Coriobacteriia bacterium
CGTCTTACAATTCGCACAACCGGTGACGATGGTCTTTGCCTCAACAGCCAAGGCGTCGCCAACGCGGTCTAAGCCTGTCTTCTCATAGGTCTCGCGGGAGGCAGGCGCGGTGATCGGACGACCACAGCAATAGGTGTATTTGCCAAAACCCTCCATCTCGACCCACTCGGTGCCCGGAATCGCCTGCAAGACCTCGCGCGGCTCACTCGTGACAGCCTTGCCGTTACCGCGTGCCAGGAAGCAGGGGTCGTTGTAGGTGGCAACGCCACCAAGCTCGACGGTATCGAGTGCGATTTTGCCTTCTTTTACCAGACGCAGGATCAACTCTGAGGAGTGGAGCACCTCGAAGCCAAGCTCACCGACAAATGCCGGATAGTCATTGAGGGCCTTGTAGCAATCGGCGCAGGTCACGACGACCGTCTTTGCGCCTGCGTTTTTGATAGCCTCTACATTGTGCTCGGCGCTGAGCTTGAAGCCGTCAAGTATTCCCGCATCTTCCTGCAAGCATCCGCAGCACCACTCATCAGCAAGCACGCCAAAATCGACGCCGGCTTTCTGCAGTATCTTTGCAAGGGCAAGCACACTCGAGTTGTCCGCAAACGCTGCGGTGCAGCCCGCGAAGATGACGACCTCTCCCCCATCTTTGACCTCAAAGCCGAGATCATCCGTCCAAGCGATGCGGTCCTTCTTGACCACACCTTGCCTGCTGTGTTTCTCAGCGATGTTGTCGGTGAACTTCTTGAGGCCGGCTGGTGGCGCGATGCCCATATCGACAAAATCAGCGCGCAGCGCACGGAAGATGCTGGCACATTCAAGCGAACCGAGCGGTATGCTGTCCATACCTGCACAGACCGCATTGCAGCCTTCGCAGAGCAGGCACTGGTATATGTGCTCGACCAGAGCGTCGCTTGCTTCGAGCTTATCTTCAAGCAGGTCGCGGATCATCAGTATCATGCCTTGAGAGCTGCTCGCTAAAGACACATGCTGCTCATAGATCGGGCATTGCTTGACAGGAAGCGGCAGGATGTCAGGCTGGTTGGGATCCCAGGGGCCTCGCGGGCAACGGCAACAGGTGTTGCAACGATAGACCTGCTCGCGGTACTTCAATACATTCTCGTAAGACATATCTTCTCGCCTCCTTATTCAGCGCCGGGAAGCTCGATGGCTTCCAGCAATCTGGACTGTGCTCCGGACAGCATGAACCATGAGTTGGGGTTCATGATCCCGTTGGGGTCGAGGCAATCCTTGATCTTTTGTACGAAGTTCTCGAAGGGCTCCTCGAAGGTAAAGGGGTAACTGTCCTTGATGGGCATCGTCAGTTTCTGGATCTCAAACATCGCCATGTTGTAGGCTTCCATCTGGGTGTCGTAGTCGTAATAACCGATCGTCCATCCCTGAACCCAGTTGGGATAACAGGTCCAGCAGCTCCAACCGTTACGGATGCCATACTTGGCCCACGTATCCTTGACAGCCTTGTAGATGGCTGGATACGACTCGTTTGAGGCACAGGCTGCCGCGCAGCAGAACAAGCCGCCCTTGGCTGTGCAGAAGTTGAAGTTCGCGGTGTTCTTATAGGTGAGGTCTGCGTATGCGTCCGGCAGCCTGTGCCCGCCGCCCTCCTCGCATATCTTTGCGGCGATGGCGGATTTGCATGCGACTTCTTCCGCATAACCTTCATTCGTAACACTCAGCACGACCGCATAATCCACTGGCATGCCGAGCAGGTCGTAGATGTCCTTGTCCTCATGCTCGATGTCCGTTGCGGCATTGGCGAGCTGAACCTTTGACGCAGCTTGCGCCAGCGCCTCCATGCTGTCAAAGCCAAAGCAGACAGGTTGTACGACTTCGGGCTTGGGAACCATCAGTATCGTCGCCTCGGTGACGACGCCAAAGGTTCCTACGGACTGGAGCCAGATCTTACCGAGGCTGTTCGCGCTCATCCATGGGTCTGCCATGGTGGGTTTGCAGTTCTCGAAGGCATTCGCGCCTGTGGCAACAATTTCGCCGGTGGGCAATACAACCCGCAGGCCAAAAAGCCAGAAATTCAGGGTGCCGTAACGGGCGACCCGTGAACCAACCATGGAAGGACCGTTGATGTAGCCGCCTATGGAGACTCCGTTGCCAAACCAAGGTTTGAGCGGCAGGTCATACCCGTGCTTGTGCAACTCCTGGACCACATCGTAGTAGCGGCACCCGGCCTGAACCGTGACCATCTTTGATTCCTCGTCGATCACAAGCACCTTGTTCATCTTGCTCAGATCAAGTACGATGCCTCCGTCTGCCATGCTGATGGGGCCTGCCGTGCCCCCTGCCCTGCAGACGACCGTGAGCAGCTCCTCGTTAGCAATCTTGATGATTTCTGAGATCTCATCAGCGGATTCTGTTAGCATGACCACTTCGGGGCGGGTTGGGGCGGTAAAGATCATCGCTTGTGAGTAGGCTGCAAGCTCAAAGTCGTGAGACTTGCAATCCTCGGCGCCGACAATATCGACAAATTTTTGTAAGACTTCTCCTGATATCGTCATGTGCGGGCTCTCCTTTCTTCGTTCTTGTGTACGGTGATGTTGTGTACGGTTGACATTTTTCTCGAAGGTACAGATTGATACGAAAATACCACCTTGGGAGCAGAAAAGTAATTTCCAATACGGGAGCTTCTACGGCTTGTATTCCTATAATTTTATAGGTCAGAGCGTTTTCGACTGATTTGAGCAGTTTTTAGAGCATAACGGGGCTCTACAACCCTATTTGTTGAGCGATTATCGAATCTCAACCCCCTGTCCTGTGAGGATTGGCTACAATACTGTATGATTCATTTCCTTTGTGTGCGAGAAGGGAGCGGCTATCCATGAAGTTGACGTATGAGATGCTTAAAACCGAGCTCTCTGAACGACTGGATTGCGAGGTTTTTGGAGCCAAAACCAGTGATATCCTGCTTGAAGCCCCAAAGTTGTTTGATATACCTGCGGCTGATATTGATAATGCAGCTGCGGTTGATTCCA
>WQXX01000182.1 GCA_009781535.1 Coriobacteriia bacterium
ACCCGGGCGACTTCTTTGCGCTTTAATGCCGCAACAGCCATCGCCATTGCGAGATAGGTCTTGCCCGTGCCGGCAGGGCCTATGCCAAAGGTAACCGTATGGGTGCGGATGGCGTCGACATACCGTTTCTGCCCTGCCGTCTTTGCACGTATGGCTTTGCCGCGGTACGTGAGCAGGATATCATCACGCAAAACCGAAGGGGCGATCTCTCCGCCTCGGATGAGTTCTATTGACTGCGTCAGGTTCGCGGTTGTAATCTCGTGCCCACCTTCAAGCATCTTTATGAGGTCTGCAAAGAGTGCAGCAAGCATCTGCGTCTCAAGCGCAGCACCTGAAATCTCGATGTAATTGCCCCTAAACGTGATACGCGCATCGAAGGTATCCTCGATCTGACGTAGATGGGCGTCGTTGATGCCGGTAATCAGCGCAGGCTCGAGGTTCTCCGGTATGGTTAGCGATACTTTTGAAAGCTCCAACTCTCTCCTTTACGAACACATGTTCCCACGTTGTTGTCAGTGCCTGTTGCAGACAATCATGATAGCGTAAGTCTCAGCCCTTGTCGTCTCAGGAGTTTATCCGATAAGGATAGCACCTCTATGCGCTGTGAATTCGATGGGAACCAGGGAGCCAGGGGTATATTCACGAGTGAGTTCGACGGTATGATAACTCTCAGAGGTGCCTCGCCCGGCGCGCTCTATGAGTACGTTTTCTGTGATGCCGACGCGCCGGGCGGCATCAAAGGCCGCCATCCTGTCAGATAACTCGATGAGATGATGGGAACGTTTGGCTTTTTCTGGCGCAGGAACCTGATTCATCATAGTCGCTGCAGGGGTTCCAGGACGTTTTGAGTACCGGAATACGTGGATCTTCGAAAACCCGATGCTTGTACACAGCTCAAGTGTCTGATCGAAATCCTGCTCAGTTTCACCAGGAAAGCCAACAATGACATCGGTTGTTATTGCTAGATTAGGTAGCACATTCTGAGCATATGCTATCACATCTGTAAATTGACCAGTAGTATACGGGCGGTTCATGAGACGCAGTATCCGATCGGAGCCAGACTGGAGGGGCAGATGAAGGTGTGCGCAGATACGTCCACTTGATGCAGCCATAAGGTCTATGAGCTCATGGCTGACGTGAAGAGGTTCAATCGATGATAGACGGATACGGGTTTTTGGTGCAACTATCAGGCATGCCTGTAAAAGAGCAACAAGATCAAGACCTCCAGATGCGTAGGTGCCCATGTTCACACCGGTAAAGACAAGTTCGCGAGCCCCTGAACGCGCAATCGATGAAACCTCAGAAATGACCTCCTGTACGGGAGTCGAACGAGCTGGTCCACGGGCAGTCGAAACGATACAGAAGCTGCAACGGTTGTCGCAACCATCCTGGATTTTTACGCCTACCCGCGTGTTAAAACCGAAACCTATACGAGATGGAGGTATGTTTAGATTTGTTGATCCGTGCTCATCTGATTCGATTCCGCTGGGGACAACAGGAGTATCCGGTTCCTGGCCTATGCTCTGTAAGAGCGTATATGCGCGCTTAAGTGCGACAGTACGGTCTGCTTCGACTATCACGCGAGACCCGAGACTCGCAAGGTTTTTCGACTGCAATACAGCGCTACAGCCCGTTACGACAACCCAAGGGGCTTTGGGGGCTGTAACTGCCTGCCGCACCGCCTTGCGTGTCTTAGAATCAGCCTCAGCGGTTACGGTGCAGGTGTTTATTATGATTACATCAGCTTCATCTCGTGATGTTGCACAAGCGCCTTTGGCAAGGAGCTTTGCATGTATCAGATCAGACTCTACTCTGTTGACCTTGCAGCCGAGGTTGTGGACGAAGAATCCCGCATTCATACGCCAGCGCCCCTGATCAACCGAGACGCGTCGTGTTCGCGTCGTCATTCCCGAGCTCTCCCAGCTCATGAAGGATCAAGGCTACCGCGACCACCGCAGCCGTCTCTGTTCTCAATATGCTGGAACCGAGGCTTACAGGGATGGCGCCTGCGGCTTGCAATACGGCGACCTCTGATGCCTCGAACCCGCCTTCCGGGCCAATGAAAATACCAACGTGAGGTTTGTTGGTTTCTTCATATGACAAAAGAGCTTCTCGAATACCAGGGCCATCGTATTCTTCCCAGGCTACCAACAAAACATCGCAGTCAGATACCGTTTTAATAGCGTCAGCAAGCATAAGCGGCGCTGTAATCTCAGGTACCATGGCACAGGCCGCTTGGTCAGCAGCTGCGAGTGCAAGACGTTGCCAGCGCTTTTGTTTTAAAAGACGGCTCTCGGGCGTAAGACGTACCGTTGAACGTGCGCTTTCCAGCGGTACGATGCGAGATACGCCTAATTCGGTAGTCTGACGGATAGTCAGATCCATACGTTCAGCAACTGAGATACCTTGTATCAGCGTCACAGCAGCAGGACGCTGATACACCCAACGTTTGCATAAGCGAACAGCCAGAGTGTTCGACTTTCTATGGGGCGTGGCACATGCTTCATAGCTTGTTGCGTTTCCTGAAGAGTCCACCAGGACAAAGCGCTCCCCTATCCCGATGCGCAAGGTACACAGATGCGCAAGTATGTCTGGGATGAGAGGCAGCTCAAACTCATCACTTGCGGAATACGGATTCTGGTTATTGTCGATAGGTAGCTGGTCGATCCTATTCGTATCATCATAAGCGTCGCTTTTGCACTGGCCAGGCAAAGCAAGTGAGTCGTTGCAATCCGGTATATGAAAATGAGGAAGTGTCATCGCTTAAGAAAGAACGTCTTTAAGGCGCTGTGAGACGGTTTTCTTGCCCGTAAAGTCATCGCCGAACTCCGCTGCAAGCTCTTCTAACAGCTCATGTTGACGCTTGGTGAGCTTGCGCGGGACAATGACAGTAACATGGACAAAGAGATCGCCTCGAGACTCCTTCTTAAATATCGGCATACCACTGCCACGTACTCGAACCGTTTGGTCGTTTTGGCAACCTGGTGGG
>WQXX01000183.1 GCA_009781535.1 Coriobacteriia bacterium
CGCGCGATGTAGTTAATAGATGGATGCCGGTTGACCAATATATCGGCGGCATCGAGCACGCCATCCTCCACCTGCTCTACTCGCGTTTCTTTACCAAGGCGCTGCGCGACGCCGGCTTACTCGATTTTGACGAGCCGTTTGAAAACCTGCTCACGCAAGGTATGGTCAAACTCAACGGCGAGGTGATGAGCAAGTCAAAAGGCAACGTGATCGCACCCGAGGACATGATCGCGCTGTATGGCGTCGATGCGCTGCGTCTCTACATACTTTTCATGGCGCCACCCGACAAGGACCTCGAATGGGAGCAGAAAGGTCTTGAAGGCATCGTCCGCTTCCTGAATCGCGTCTGGCGTGCCGTCTTTGACCTCAAGGGAGAGACGATCCTTGACAACGAGGGCACCGTGCTCAGCGTCTACGACGAGACGCTGGGTGCTGACAAGGCGGCTGCGCGTGCAGCGGAGCTTAACCGCGAGCTTCATCGCGTTATCGGCAAAGTGGCTGCCGACATCGAGCGCTTCAATTTCAATACCGCGATCAGCGCCATCATGGAACTGGTGAACACCATCTCCGCCTATCTCAAGGTGCCGCTTGCTTTGCGCGATGCAGAGCTAAGCGAACGTGCCGCGTCCTCGCTTGCACTTTTGCTCTCTCCGATGGCTCCCCATATTACTGAGGAGTTGTGGAGCGAGGTGCTGGGTTTTGGCGCTGGTTCTTCTGGTTGCACTCATACTCAGCCGCATGGCGATATCTGTGGGCAGGCACATGGCAGCGTTCATGCGCAACCTTGGCCGGCTTATGACCCAGCTCAAGCCCAAGCTGCCATGGTCGAATATGCTGTTCAGGTCAACGGCAAGGTCAAAGCCAAGGTCATGGTTGCTGCTGATGCAACCGAGGACGCCGTTTTACAGGCTGCATTGGTCGAGCTCGGCGCTCTGATCGCGGGCAAGACCATCAGAAAAACCGTCGTGGTTCCAGGCAAACTGGTAAGTATCGTCATCTAGCAAGGCACCAATAAACTCTTATGTCGCCCCAGACGTGATCTGGGGCCCAGCGGGAGATTTGTAGGATGCTTGCGTGTGTCCGACAAACAACCTATGTAATCTCCATGTCGCCCCAGACGTGATCTGGGGCCTAGCGGGAGATTTGTAGGATGCTTGCGTGTGTCCGACAAACAACCTATGTAATCTCCATGTCGCCCCAGACGTGATCTGGGGCCTAGCGGGAGACTGGCATGCAGCATGCGTGCGTCCGACAGACAATGCATGTATTGTCTGGTGCCTCCTTGAGGGACGCCGCATCAGCCTCGTCGGGCTTTTTTATACTCGTCCCTGAAAGCCGAGAACATCCCTCTGGTCTTTTGTATCTGCTTGCCGGTTGCGATGGCGCCGTCGGTGATAATCGTCTCTGTAACAGCTGCAGCAGCCTTGGCATTGATCGAGATCTTCTCACCCGTTTTGCTGGCCTTCTTTTTGACCACTGAGGCAGCTTTGCCAGCTTTCTTGGTCAGACCGTCTTCGACCCTGATCTCGACCGCTTTTTCAGAAACAAGGATGATCCCGTCGTCTACCTCATCACTACCGACAAAGCTTTTAACCGGGACAGGCTGCCTACCATCAGAAACTTCGCCCTGCGCTTGAGGCTTGCCCAAGGCGGTAAGAGCGGCCTCCCGCGAGCGATAACCTTTTATCAGCTCAACAGGGATAGTCTGCTTCCCGAACATAACGCTGTCAAAAGAGCTTGAGCCTACCTCGATACTGCGCACGTCTCCGCTCAGAAAGTCAAAAGTCACATTGACCACGACCCCAAAGCTGTGGCCGCTTTTCGTGAGGACAGGCAAGTCGACCCAGGCGACACATTCGTTGGGGTCAAGACCCAGCCCTTTGTATGCGGCTCTCTCCATGAAGGGCTTCCCTTTTTGTGCATACAGCCGCTTTTCGAGGATGTCGACGCTGAGCAGGGCGACGAATCTGTCTTTGTGCTTGATCATCCAGAGCAGATCGGGCCGGCGGCAGATGAAGCCGACAACGCGCTTTTCCGTTGGATGAAAGACGACCTCTTCGATATTGCCCACCTTGTGCATGAGGAAGCGTCCACCTTTGATACGGGCGCCGGAAAGCTTTTTGAGTGTGACGAGTTCTTCAGTCATGGTAAAACCTATCAATGAAATCTTTGGTTGCGATATCTTTCCGTCGCACCGCTATCAACGTTGCAGACAGGTGGTTCATTGCGATTCGAGCACGTCCGGTTAATGCACACCTCATGTCAATAATCTTCTCTCGCCGCATTCTCGTCGCTTTTATGTTGCACAACCGATGTATGAATCATTATACTAGACTAGTTGCGTGCCATTGCGATTGGAGGGATCGTTTAATGCCAACAGACTCTGCTACAAAAAAACAGGAAAACCCGGACGAGCAAGCGCTCACGCTCTATCATCGGCTGCTGTTTGTCCTCTGTGTCGTCTGTGCAGTTGGCGCTTTAGGGGGAGGTATAGCTGCGCTTCTCTCACCCGATGGGACGTTTTTGAGCGCTCAGGATCTGATTCCTGTCCTGCACGCTTTGCCACTTGTTGGGCAATACATAGACTCGCTGACCATCCCTGCAATCGCCCTGCTTGTACTTATCTTCCTGCCGCAAACAGTGGCCATCCTTTTTCTTCTCAAGCACTTCCGCGGTCGCTACCTTATTGGAATCGTCTGCGGAGTGATCCTCGTTGTGTTTACTGCTGTGGAGATAGCGTTTATGCCCAATGTTTTGTCGTGGATATTTCTGTTTGCCGGCGTGTTTGAGGCCGGCGCCGCAGTCATGTGTCGACAGATACTGCGAGACCTTGCCTTTACTCAGGCTTCTGCGGCGAAAGCTGGCGTTGCACCCGCAAAAGCCACTACCGCAAGGACTGCCACTTCGCGGGCTGACACAGTAAAAGCCTCCACCAAAAAGAACGCGACCACAGCAGAAAC
>WQXX01000184.1 GCA_009781535.1 Coriobacteriia bacterium
AGTGGGGCTTCAAACTCATCACCATCGAAGATCTCCAGAGATACCGCAAGACACACGACAAGCTCGTCGAGTGCATCGCGGTGACGAAGATGCCCACAAAATATGGCGATTTCCTCGCCCACGGTTACATCAACAAACTCAACGGGGAGCACCATATCGCCCTGGTCAAAGGGGAGATCGGAGATGGGCTCAACATCCTTACCCGTGTGCACTCCGAATGCCTCACCGGCGATGCGTTCGGTTCGCTACGTTGTGACTGCGGCGACCAGTTCGCAGCTGCAATGCAGCAGATAGAGCGCGAAGGTCGAGGGATAATGCTTTACATGCGCCAAGAAGGGCGCGGCATCGGGCTGGTTAACAAATTACGCGCCTACGAGCTGCAGGATCAAGGTCTGGACACCGTCCAAGCCAATCTCTCCCTCGGATTTGAGGAAGATCTGCGGGAGTATTACATCGGCGCCCAGATCCTGCATGACCTGGGCGTTGCCTCCTTCCGCCTTCTGACAAACAACCCCGGCAAGGTATACGGGCTTTCTGGCTTTGGGCTGGAGATTACACAAAGGATTCCTATCGAGGTCGCGGCAAACGAGCACGACTACAACTATATGAAGGTAAAGAAAGAGAAGATGGGGCATCTGCTGGAGTTGAAATGAGAAAGTTGATTGTGCGCTTGTCGCCCCGGGCTCGATCCGGGGTCTATCAGGGTGGCAATAGGATGAGTGCATGTGTTGCCCTATAATCCTGTGGTATGGATTGCCACAACCTGATGCTCAGGTTTCGCAATGACGGAGAAGTATTACAGACAGTTTTGTTCATAGCTTTAAGAAAAAGGAGAAACCATGAAAATGTACGAAGGAAAGCTGGTCAATGAGGGTATCAAAGTGGGTATTGTCGCCTCGCGCTTTAATGAGTTTGTCACGAGCAAGCTGCTCAGCGGTGCGCTCGACGGTCTTAAGCGCCATGGTCTGGACGATACGGACGTCGAGATCGCCTGGGTGCCAGGCGCCTTTGAGATTCCGTTGGTCGCCTCGAAGATGGCTGGCACGGGTAGATATGACGCCATCATCTGCCTGGGAGCCATCATCCGTGGTGATACCAGCCATTATGACTACGTATGCAATGAGGTCTCCAAAGGAATCGCTGCGATCTCGCTGAATACAGGCATGCCTGTGTTATTCGGCGTCCTGACAACAGAAAATCTTGAGCAGGCTATCGAGCGCGCCGGCTCCAAGGCAGGCAACAAAGGCTTTGACTGCGCAGTCAGTGCGATTGAGACCGTGAACCTGCTTCGCGAGATCGAAGCGTAAGCGACGCTTCACCGCTGACAAGTCAGCGGTGAAGCGTCTATCAATAGAAAAGCTGTAATAGCTTAAACTCCGACAGTCGAGGAGCAGCGTATGTGTGCATCAGAACTGCATGAAAAACCCAAGAAGCGTTTCCGTATACTCTCGTGGATATTGGTGGTCGTATGGGCGGCGATCATCTTCGGCCTGTCTGCAATACCGGGAAGCGGTTTTCCCTCCCATCCGGAGGCGCTTAATGTCATCGCCCACTTCTGCCTGTATGCCGCCTTTGCCGTCCTGCTCACATGGGCGCTTAGCTCATCAAAACTGTCGCTGTGGAAGGTCGCGCTCATCGCACTGGCCATTGCGTCGCTGTATGGGGCAAGCGATGAGTTCCATCAGGTCTTCGTGCCCGGACGTACCCCGGATATCATGGACTGGATGACCGACACGATCGGGGCATTCGTCGGCACCTGCGTCGTGCTCTTTATCATCAGCGCACAGAAGGTCTCCCGCTCCCGCAAACGCGACAAGGAGTGAGCAGATTCTTATGCGTGCGACAGGAAACCTACAGATGCCCGAGATACCCGACATACCCGATACGCCTGGCATACCCACTATACCTTGCATGCCCAATACATCCGACGCGCTCGACACTTCCAGCGCAAACAACAAACGCCAGATCAACCCCGCACATCTTGTGGCGCTCATGGCTATGATCAATGAGAGCCCTTACTTCCAGCTGCTGTCTATGAGGCTCTGTTCGATGGGAGTCGGTTTTGCCACAGTGGAGGTAGACCTGCAACGCAAGCACATGAATGCCTTCGGCCTGGTGCATGGAGGGACCTATTCATCAATACTGGATTCGGCAGCATACTGGTCTGTATATTGCGAGCTGGGTGATGACGTCGGCCACACTACGCTGGATATCAGCGCGAACAATCTTGCAATGGCTAGCAAAGGGCTCATCACAGTCGAAGGCCGCTCGATCAAGGTCGGAAGGAGCATCTGCCTCGCAACTGCAACGGCACGTGATACAAACGGTAGGCTGCTTGCACACGGCAGCTCAAAGCTGATGGTCCTACAGGCACGGCAGACCATCGATCAGGCAGTCAGAGCGATGGGATACAAACCACTCCCGCCGAAATTCCTGTAGACGTATTACTCATCCCCAAGGAACATACCAGACTGACGGCTCCATAGGCGGGCGTATTCGCCATCGGCGTGCACGAGGGTGGCGTGCGTGCCATCCTCAACGATGGCGCCGTCACGCAATACGATAATACGGTCAAGGCTTGCTACCGTCGAGAGGCGATGCGCGATGACGATCGAGGTACGCCCTTCCATAAGGTTTCTCAGTGCATCTTGGATGAGCTTCTCACTCTCGGAATCAAGAGCCGAGGTCGCCTCGTCGAGCAGCAGGATGGGCTTGTCGGCAAGAATGGCGCGAGCGATGGCAACGCGTTGGCGCTGACCTCCAGAGAGCTTGACACCGCGCTCGCCGGTAAGCGTCTCAAAGCCATAGGGCAACTGGTTGATGAACTCGAGTGCATTTGCCTTGGCTGCCGCTTCATGTATCTCATCGAATGTCGCATCGGGACGACCGTAGGCGATGTTCTCGCGGATCGTCCGATGGAACAACAGCGGCTCCTGGGGCACATACGCCATCTG
>WQXX01000185.1 GCA_009781535.1 Coriobacteriia bacterium
ACGTCTTTTGGAATGACAGGTTTGATGCCCAGTATTCTATTCCACAGGCGACCGTGATGAGCGCATATATTGCGGACTGTATTCAGGCAAATAAGCCATGACTCGAGTACTTTGGAACTCAGTCCCAGTTCGGATGAAACCACATTCCTGATATTAACGGGCGCTCCTCGGAACAATGTGAGGATTTGCCCGAAATCCATAGTGCCAACTAGCATCCAGTAAGGCGGAAAACCGTGTTCGTCTCCATAGATGCTTTTAAAGTGCTCAATAAACCTTTCACGAGAATGCGAATAGGCGTCCAAGCATTTATCAATGAATTGTTGGTGTTGGTTTTCGCTAAGACGGGGGAGATTGGCTGGGTCGAGAAACCCAAAAGCACCACCAACCTGAGATAGCTCATAAGCCAGTCGAGAGCGAAGGTGGATTTCGACACGTTCGATTGCATCCAAAACAATCAATCTAAGCTGTCTATCAAAAGTGTATGTCTTCCAAATAACCGAGAAATCAGTACCTGGCTTAAAGTTTTCTGAAGCGTCTTTGAAGCCATGCCAGTAGCCACTGAGACGATAATATCCTATGGATTGTAGATGCCTTACCAAGTCGTTACGGTCACATATCATTCCGCGACTGATGACAAGATCTGCTTGCTCTGAGTAGTTCAGAGATGGTTTAGTGTATCGCATATCACTCCTAAATGAAGACCCGCCAGTGAGCTTGAAACAGAGGCCGGCGGGTTTACTGATAGCATTGTAACACAGCTAAGCGAGGTGTGTATGAGTTATCCCTTAGCGTCAGGCTACGAAGGCTGTTGAAAACAGGGTATCGGCGCCTCCCAATGGGAGGCGCCGATACCCATAGCAGCAACGTTTTCGATAGCTAAGCTAGCAGCTCCTGAACGGCGTTTTCAGCTGCAGATAGGATGCTCCCGTTCACAATATTCTCGTAGATAGTGAGTATGTCCGGCGACAGTATCCGATCCTCTTCCAGATGCGGAACGACGCTGCGGATAAACTTGTGCACAGCAGCGGTTCCAACGCCAGCCGCCATGGGAGCGAGGTAATCAATGCCCTGCGCTGCGGCAAGCAGCTCTGTCGATAAAACGAACGTCACATTGTCGAGAATCTCCCGTACCTGGCGGGCAGCGATAGTCCCCATACTTACATGGTCTTCCTGCTCGGCAGAGGTGGGAATCGAATCGCACGAGGCGGGATGGCAGAGCACCTTGTTCTCGCTGACGAGCGAAGCCGCTGTGTACTGCAGAATCATCAAGCCTGAGTTGACTCCGGGATAGGTGGTAAGGAATGCGGGCAGATCGCTTAAGTGACGATCAAGCAGGCGATTGATGCGTCTCTCGGAGATGTTGCCCAATTCTGAGATGGCGACTTTCAGGTAATCCATGACCAAAGCGATAGGCTGTCCATGGAAGTTCCCGCCGGAGATGATCTCGCCGGTATCGGGCAGGACAATGGGGTTGTCGGTGACGGCGTTCATCTCTACATTCACAGCTTCCAGCGTACGGCGAAGCGCATCTTTCGATGCGCCATGCACCTGGCTGACGCAGCGTATGGAATAAGCGTCCTGCACCTTGTCGCAGTCGATATGGCTGGAAATAATCTCGCTATTCTCGGTCAGGCGTAACACATTCTCGCAGGTATCCATCTGTCCCTTGTGTGGGCGTATCTCGGCAATACGGGGATCAAAGGCAGTGCGGGTTCCGCGCAGGGCTTCCAGGGACAAAGCTGCGGCGATATCGGCAATCTTGAAGATGCGTTGAGCGTCATAGCAAGCCAGTGCAGCGATAGCAGTCATCGCCTGCGTACCATTGATCAGGGCAAGGCCTTCTTTGCTTGCCAGTGAGATGGGGTTGATATGGAGAGCATTCAGCACAGGCGCGCAGGGAACCTCCTGGCCTTTATGCACGACAAAACCCTCGCCCAACAGCACTGCTGTCATATGAGCCAAAGGAGCCAGATCGCCGCTTGCTCCCACAGAGCCTTTGCAGGGGATGACAGGATAGATATCGCGATTCAAAAGGGTTATCAGAGCCTGTACCGTCTGCGGTCGAATACCTGAATAACCAAGGGAGAGAGATTTGACACGCAGCAGCATAATTGCTCGTACCACATCCTCGGGAAGGCGTTCGCCCACACCAGTACAATGGCTCAACACCAGATTACGTTGTAGCCGCTCGCGCTCATCGGGTGGGATATTGATCTTCGTAAATTCCCCAAATCCCGTGCTAATGCCATACACAGGCGTTTCCGATTCGACGATTTTGTCCACCCATGCGCGGCTGGCAGTCATTCTTTCGATACCGTCTTGTGTCAACGCAACGCGTTCGTGCTTCCGGGCGACGCGGATAACCTCGTCAATAGTAAGCGGGCTGTCCCCAATAATGATCATCGTTCAACTCCTAAAGACTCTCTAAAACAACCTGATACACTCTTTCGGCCATAGGCAGCGCATCTGCGATGAGTGCCTGGCCTTCAGCCCGATAGCGGGCAGAGAAACTGGTATCGGCAATACTGCCAAGATTTGCCAGGATATTGAGCCAGGCGCCGCGTGTCGCAGCGCCAAGTCCCAAGGCGGCAACACCCAAGTCACTTGATGCGTTGGTATTATAACCTTCCATCGCCTGTTCGGTAAGACGCAACGCCTGCATGGACACGCACATCATTCTATATGGCGTCTCGGTGCAGGTGCGAAGCGCCGTCTGGATCGCATCCTCGCGGACTTGCATCTCCTGTTCATCGCCTTTTGGTAGTGCGTATGCTGCCATCAGTTGGTTAAAGGCATCTGTGTCGCTGTTGATGAGCTCAAGCAGCTCGAGACGCAGTTTTTTTGCCTCGCGCTGTATGTCTCTCATTTGTGTGTGGTATGCGGCATATCTGCTTTTACCCACGGTGAGCGCTGCGACCATTGTGGTGAGAGACACACCCAATGCCCCCA
>WQXX01000186.1 GCA_009781535.1 Coriobacteriia bacterium
GAACAGCTCGACACCTTCATGACAAAAGTGATGCGCGAGCACTTTGGGCTCAATCTGCGTGTCGCTTCGGTCATGGGGCGCTATTATGCGATGGATCGCGACAACCGGTGGGAGCGTGTCGAACGCGCCTGGCGCACGCTCGTGGTTCCCGGGCAGCCCGACGTGACCAGCGTGTTCAAGGAGACGAACGCTGCATCTGTGGCACAGAGGTCATATGATGCAGGTATCACCGACGAGTTCATTGAGCCGGTTGCCATCGGCACCTACGGCATCAAAGATGGGGACACGGTCGTGTTCTTCAACTTCCGCCCTGACCGCGCCCGCGAGTTAACGCGCGCCTTCATTGATCCGGATTTCGAGAGTTACGGGTTTGTGCGCCCGATACAACCAAAGGTCACCTATGTGTGTATGACGGAGTACAATCCCTTGTTTGCTGAATCTTTCGGCGCATCTGTGGCTTTCCCCAAGACTTTCCCAGAAAACACGCTGGCCGATTACCTCTCCCAACTTGGAATAAAGCAGCTCCACATCGCCGAGACAGAAAAGTACGCCCACGTGACCTTTTTCTTTAATGGTGGCATTGAAGCACCCAAGGATGGCGAGCAGCGTATCCTCATCCCGAGCCCCAAGGTTGCAACCTATGACCTTCAGCCACAGATGAGCGCGCCAGAGGTAACCGACGCCCTGGTTGCAGCTATAGAAAATGATGCCGCCGATGCGTATATCGTCAACTATGCCAATGGGGACATGGTGGGGCACACCGGCGTTCTTCCTTCTGCCATCGCCGCGCTGGAAGCTGTTGATGCGGGGCTTAAGCGTGCAGTTGACGCCATATGCGCCAAAGGCGGCGCGGTGCTGATAACCGCTGATCACGGCAATGCAGAGCAGATGGTCGATGCAGACGGCAATCCATGGACAGCGCACACCACCAACGAAGTACCATTAGTTCTAGTGGACTCTCGTTATGGAAGCTGTTTGGATCGCAGCGGCACAGCCCGCCTGGCTGACATCGCGCCAACCCTGCTCGAGCTAATGGAGCTGCCCATCCCAGCAGAGTTCACCGGCCGCTCGCTGCTTATAAGAGGATAAAAACGTCATTGCGAGACCTGACCAAGCAGGTTATGGCAATCCAAAATGTCGCTCCAGACCTGATCTGGAGCCTAGTCGGTGAGCTATTGGATGATTGCGTGTGTCCGACAGAAAGCAGATTGTAGCAATCCAGCCTGCTCTTACCTGTCGCCCTGAGCGAAGGGCGAAGCCCGTAATCGAAGACCAGCTATATAAAGTCAAGGGGTAATCCCCAAAAACTTTGGTATTGGAACCTTGACAATGGAATATGGGAAAACAGGCTTAGTAATGGGGTTTCCGGCAACGCAAAGACAGGCGAGTTGCCTCGCCTTCAAACAACCTCGCAGCGCACCTGGCGGTACGCTTCACGGTATCGGGTCATTGCCTGCATAACGCAGGCGGAAGCATCAGCGTTTCGGAGGCTCAGGCTCGTAGGGGCGGTTCTCTTTCAGAATCACGAAGATCACATTGACGAGCTTTCTTGCCACTGCTGCCTGGGCGACATAGTGGTGCTTGCCACGGGCGATCATCCTGTCGTAGTAGTCGCGGAAGTACGGGTCCCAGATCCTTACCCTGTCGGCTGCCTCGATCAGCGCCCAGCGGAGCGGCGGGGAGCCGCGCTTGGACATATGCCCTTTCGTCCCGGTGAACCCGCCTGACTGGTTTGCAGGGACGTCCATGCCGGCAAAGGCGATGATCTGGGATGGCTCAGAGAAGCGGTTGACGTCACCGATCTCAGAGACGATGGTAGAGGCGAACACCGTCCCGATCCCCGGGATGCTCTCCAGATAGGTGCCGGTCTCTTTGAGCGCTTTGGCGATCTGCCTTTCCAATGCCTCGACCTGCCTGTCAAGGAAGTCTACCAGCTCGATCTTCTGCTTGATCTCAAAGGACAGCGCATCAGTGGCGAAACCGATGCCAAAGCTGGTCTTAGCGGTCTCCTTGACCTGTTCGGCCTCCACCTGCCCAAGCTTGCCCTTTGAGGCATCATGCAGCATCCTTCCTATGCTTGACGTGCGCTTCCTTGCTATCTCAGCAGGTGTTGGGCAGGTGGAGAGGAGCTTTTTGGACGCAGCGCCGAAGATATCGGAGAACAGCCCCGGGTATTCGGGAAACACCATGTCGATGATGGCAGTGATCTGGTTCTTGACAGCCGTGCGCTGCTTGACCAGGCCCCTGCGGTGGCGTGTGAGCTGCTTGAGCGCAATGAGGGACTCATCGGCCATGTGCGTGACGGAAAACACCCCGAAACGCATCAATCCGGCGATGATGAAAGCATCGATGGAATCCGTCTTGGCGGTGCGTATCGTCGCGACATTCCTAAACGCGTCGGTCTGGATGGGGTTTACCACGAACACCTTGTAGCCAAGCTCTGTCAGATGGGAGTACAAGGCAAGCCAGTAATGCCCCGTCGCCTCCATGCCGATGATACAGTTCCCAGCATCGATACCGACCTTGCCAAGCGCATCAAGCAGCTTTCCGAACCCCTTTTCGGTGTTGGTAAAAGACAGGCCTTTGCCTATCTCCTTGCCGTCATCATCAAGGATGCCGACCTCATGGGCTATCTTGGCGATATCGATGCCGACATAAAACATACGCGCCTCCTTTCCGTGGTCTGTGTACGGGAGGAGGTTATCCCCTTCAGCCTTGTGGAAACGCCACCTCGTTAGATATTCCTGCGCTAAACGCTATCCAGCCGAATCCGCATCCACCCACAAGGAAGGGGCGCAAGCCTTCGGCACGAAGCCAAGCTCCAGGGGCTAGTTCCTGCGCCCTCCACCCTCGTCGCCTGTTATCCCATATTTCACCTGTCAGGACAAGAGGCTGACCGGAAAACCGGTCTTGTCTATAATACGAGGGTCTAGCGGGAGA
>WQXX01000187.1 GCA_009781535.1 Coriobacteriia bacterium
ATACACTCAGAACACTATTCGGTAAACGCCTCGGTTTTGGCGGCAATCGAAGATACACGAAGGAAAGAGGGTCGGGTTATCGCTGTTGGTACCACCAGCGTACGTAGCCTTGAGAGTTGCTGGGATACAGAGGCAGGCATGCTTGTACCACGTGCGGATACGACGACTTCGCTGTTTATCATGCCGGGATATCAATTCAGGGCAGTCGATGCGCTTATCACGAATTTCCATGCACCGCGCTCGACACTCCTGGCGTTGGTGAGTGCGTTCGCCTCCCATGAACTCATCATGAAAGCTTACAATGAAGCGCTGTCGGATGGGTACCGGCTCCTCTCATTTGGCGACGCTATGCTCATCTTATGATACTGTTTGAGAAAGCGAGAACTGTGTTCGAATATTCAATACAGGCTTTTGATACAAGCACTGCTGCACGGGCTGGCACGCTTCATACACCGCATGGGCTCATCGAAACGCCGGTGTTCATGCCCGTTGGCACAGCTGCAACAGTCAAAGGCCTCACAACCACGCAACTTGAGGACCTTAACGCACAGATAATCCTTGGCAATACCTACCATCTCTACCTGCGCCCCGGAGCAGAAAGGGTTGCGCAAGCCGGAGGCTTGCATCGATTCATGAACTGGAATCATCCTATCTTAACGGACAGCGGCGGTTTCCAGATCTTCAGCCTGCGCGATACCCTCAAACTCGATGACGATGGGGTGAGCTTCCGCTCTATCATCGACGGGTCGTCCCATCGTTGGACGCCAGAGGATAATATGAGGATCCAAAACCTTCTTGGCTCGGATATCATCATGCAGCTCGACCAGTGTCCGCCATACCCTTCTGAACTCAAAGATGTATCTGAGGCGGTTCGTCGCAGCGCCTGTTGGGCACAGCGCTGCCGTAGTGCCCAGACTAATGCCCAACAGGCGCTGTTTGCCATCGTGCAAGGCGGAGTGCACCTCGATTTCCGCCTTGAAAGCATCGAGCGCCTTCTTGCAATCGAAGAAGAATCAGGGAGCTTTGAGGGTTTTGGAATCGGTGGTTATTCAGTCGGAGAGCCCCACGAGGTTATGTTCGAGACCCTTCCGACCGTCGCTCAAGCCTTACCTGTCGACCGTCCGCGGTATCTCATGGGCGTTGGCAATCCCACGACCATCGTCAAGGCAATAGGCGCTGGCATAGATATGTTCGACTGCGTGCTTCCGACACGTACCGCACGCATGGGCACGGCTTTTTCGCATGAAGGACGTCTGAACCTGCGTAACGCTCGTTTCGCTGACGATTTCAGCCCACTTGATAAGCTCTGCACCTGTCCAACCTGTACTCATTACACTCGTGCGTACCTGCGTCATTTGGTTATCTCCAAAGAGATGCTTGCCGCAACCCTATTGAGCATACATAATCTCCATTTCCTCATCACCATCACCAAAGTAGCGCGTCAAGCCATCCTTGATGGCTCCTATGGAGCATTTGTTGATGCTTGGCTTGCCTCGCCTGCAGCGTTTGATTATTGAGGTATAATTTTGAAGTTTGATGAGCGCTCAGAAATGTCTGTAGCGGCGGGAGAGGGATACTATGCCTGATAGACGATTTAAGCCTAAAAAGAAGCCATCGCGGGCTAAAAACCATGCCTTGCTGCTTGTTCTTCTTGCTGTTTTGCTTATTGGCAGCGTCGTACAATTCGTACTACCGGATGCAAAGCTAAACACTGGTTTAGATAAGATCAACCAGGGTCTTGACATCCAGGGAGGTCTGTCTATCGTTTTAGAGGCACGACGCCTTGACGGCAGCACACCATCTTTGGACGAGATGTCATCTGCCCGTCAAATCGTTGAACGTCGTGTCAATCTTTTAGGCGCCAGCGAAGCTCGCGTCCAGGTACAAGGTACAAACCAGCTTCTCGTTGAGATTCCTGGCCTCGTTGATCAGACGCAAGCTATCGCAACCATTGGACAGATCGGCATCCTTGAGTTTGTCAACGTCGCTGATCTTGAAGATCAAAGCGCTATCCAAATGCTTGACAGTGGTTATTCGCTCTCTGACCAGCAAATTAATGAGATGCTTGCTTTCAAAGAGATTACGACAGCACAGTTACTGAATGTTAAACCTTCAGAAATCACCGGACGCGTACCACAAGGCGTCTATGTCGCGCTTAACCTTGGCGATCAGTACACAGACTATATCTGCTATCAGCTTCTTACTCTCGAACCAGGATCCTACACCCCGATATTCACTGGTAAAGACATCACGAACGTAACAGTCGGTTTCAGGGACGGAGTGGGCCCGGATTACTCCGTTAACCTCTCCTTGAATACTGAGGCAACGCGCGCGTTTGCCGATGTTACTACCAAGCTTTACCCAACGCGTGGCAAGATCGCTATTGTTTTGGATGGCGCGATCCAATCAGCTCCTGCTGTCCAGAATGCCATCACTACCGGCAGCGTCTCTATTACGGGCGGTTATACGCTCACAGAAGCCAACTCACTCAAGACGGTGCTGCAATCCGGTTCATTGCCGGTAAGCCTTGCTGTCATCAATACAACGGTTGTCGGGCCGACGCTTGGTCAAGAAGCGCTGTTTGCTGGTATCATCGTCGCCTTCATAGGTCTTGGACTGGTGGCTTTATACCTCTTGATCTTCTATCGCGGTATCGGTCTGTTAACGGCAGCCGCTATCTTCGTTTTTGCCGTCCTGTATGTCAGCGTCCTTGTTTTGCTGTCGACCACACTCCCGAATTGGTTTAATATCTCTCCCTTGTTCACCCTTTCATTGCCAGGTATTGCCGGTATCGTCTTATCAATCGGCGTCGCTGCTGACTCTTCGATCCTGATTCTTGAACGTTTCAAGGAAGAGATCCGTATGGGACGCTCGGTGCGTGCCTCCTC
>WQXX01000188.1 GCA_009781535.1 Coriobacteriia bacterium
AAGCAGGAGCATTTATTGAATTTGGTGGAGATGAAGGGATTCGAACCCCCGGCCTCTGCATTGCGAACGCAGCGCTCTCCCAGCTGAGCTACATCCCCACTTGGCTAACCGCTGCAAGCTTTAGGCACGAGCACCGAGCGTATGCTCCGAACACAAGTGCCGATCACTTACAGCAACCAAAGAATGGCGGAGCGTATTGTATCACAGCGTGTGTCGATGCGGAGATCCTTGATGCTGTTCCTGGTGCTCTGTGCCGGATGATTGATCAACGGCAGAGCTAGATCCCTGATGATCTGGAACTCCGCACCAGATATTCGCTCTAGCCGCGCCGGATGGAAGCTCTATGACGGCGCAATCGGCTCAAGGATGACAGCGGTGCCGTAGGCAACGGTGCCGCCGGCGGTGTTTGCAACGGTCTCGGTGTCAAATCTCATCATGACCACTGCGTTTGCTCCCATATTGGCCGCGTTGAGACGCATGCGTCCCATCGCTTCAGCGCGTGTTTCCTCGATCAACTTGGTAAAGGCACCAAGCTCGCCGCCAACCATCGACTTCAGCCCCGCACCCATGGTTGAGAACATATGACGAGAACGGCTGGTAATTCCAAACACTTCGCCAAGCACGCGCGTAACGCGATACCCGGGGACGTTTTCCGTCGTGACACAAAGAACTTCTTCTGGCCTGACCACCATTGTGCATCCCTCCTTAAGAGTCTTTTATCTGCGCAGAACATGATATCACTTAAATCACACTTGCCCTTTCTACTGCATAACGGATACAATACGGGTTTGTGCACTTTACTGTTGGAGCCGTACTTACAGCGAAAGTCGCGTTTACAGCTGGAATCGTACGTACTGCTCCCACCGTACTGTGGACAAACCTTGTAGGCAAATGAAAGGACATCCGTGAGCGATCACGACCATCCTCACAGTAAGTAGTCCTTTGGTCGCGTTCTCTGTGACAGTGACCAAGGGGCGTTCACTGTCATAAGGCTTACTCACAAAGTCAACCGTGGCATCGCACGACTGTGCGTTGCTGCCTTGCGTTGCGAGCAGGTCAAAAAAGGAGACGCGTATGCTGTATCTCTCCCAAATGCTTGGTGAGCCGGTTATCGATTCTGAAGGAGTTGAGATTGGTCGCATCAATGATCTCGCTATTCAGACTGGCGAGGTGTTTCCCCGCATTACGGCGCTTGCCTTCAAAGGCCCAGCTAAGACGCCGTTCATGATCTCGTGGCGTAAGTATGTCGAGGAATTCAGTGCTGACAAGATCATTCTCAATGTAGCAAGTCACGATATTCGCTTCAGCTATCTCCAGCCGGATGAGATTCTGGTTGCGCGCGACCTACTCAACAAGCAGATCGTTGATACGCAGGGGCTTAAGGTCGTGCGCGTCAACGACCTCAAGCTTTCGCAAAGCCATAAGCAGCTGCGCCTTCTCGGCGCGGAAGTGGGCATGCGTGGCATTCTGCGCGGCCTTGCACCTGTGCTGGAGCGTATGGTCACCGGCATAGCGAGCGCCTTTCGCCGGCCTATCGAAGAAAACATTATTGCCTGGAACTATATGGAGCTGGTAGATCGCGATCTATCTGACGTGAAGCTGGGCGTGACGCATCGCCGTTTGCAGGACATGCACCCCGCCGACATTGCCGACATCCTTGAGCAGCTTGACCCCCACCAACGTGCAAAAGTCTTTGACCACCTCGACAGCCAGCAAGCTGCAGAAACGATGAGCGAGTTGGGCGAGGAATTCCAAAGTGACCTTCTCGAAGACCTGAGTGATTCTGAAGCATCAGAGCTGCTTGCTACGATGGATCCGGACGATGCGGCTGATGTTCTCGGAGACTTGCCCTATGAGAAGGCCGAGAAGCTGCTTTGGCTCATGGGCGTGCAAGACCAGGCGCGCATAAGGACGCTGCTTGGCTATAAAGAGAAGACCGCGGGCGGTATCATGACCACCGAGTTCCTGGCAGCGCGAGAAGACGCAACGGTAGCGGAGGTGGTTGAGCAGATTCGTAGCATGAGTGAAGACTATGACACGCTGCACTATGTGTATTCTGTCGATGCGCAGGGGCGTCTTGTTGGCGTCGTGAACCTGCACTCGATTGTCTTGGCAGAGCCTGAGACACGCATGCATGACATTTCCACGCATGACCTGATAACGGTCTCTCCCGATGACGATCAAGAAGAAGTCGCAGAGGCGATCTCAAAGTACAACTTGATTGCCATGCCCGTTTTGGATGAGGCTGGGAAGCTTCTCGGTATTGTCACCGTCGACGACGCCCTCGCAGTCATGAAGGAAGAGCACAGCGAAGACCTGCAGATTGCAGGAGCAAGTTTTGGCGATCTTGCCCGCAGCGAGGAAGGCCCACGTGGATTGGGGAGCCTGCTGCGGTGGCTACTGAGACGAGAGATGTGGCTCATCATTTGGATAGTCGTCGCGCTGCTCATCATTATGGCGGGAGGCTTCACCCTGTTTGCGGGCGCGCTTGCCCTTATGCCGTTTGTACTCATTCTGGCAGACAACGCAGTGAACTTCTCCATCAGTGATCTGCTTGGCTACGATGGAAAAAAGAGCTCAAGGGAGACCGTCCAACTCTTTTTGCGTAACCTCGCAATCGGCGTCATTGTCTTTGCCTTTGGAGTGATTATCATGTTCGCCTTGCGAGGAGCTCTGTTTGACGTTGCCGGCGGCTTCCTCCCCTTGTACTATCACGGCGAGCCAACGCTGGGATACACGATCTATCTGCTGGTGAGTGCAATTTTGCCAGCCTTGATTGCGAGCTTCCTCATCATCGTGGCCTGCGTGCTGGTGACCATCTTTGGCCGCAGCCGCCTTGATCGTGGCAAGCAACTCTCCAATATCACCATGACC
>WQXX01000189.1 GCA_009781535.1 Coriobacteriia bacterium
CATCTTGCTTTTCATGAATGACACACCTTTCTGTTACCACCTAGCATGCTTGAGCTGTTTGTCCCCAGTGCTGCGGCTTTTGTCTGCATAGGACGCAGTGCCAAAGGAGATTGCTTTATCCTTCATCTAGTCTATTTGTTATCAAGGATAATTCATCGCTATTATATCCTCGGCCATAACTATTGTCAAACAAGGATACTACAAGCCAATGTAGCGAATGTAGGCCGTGTAGACCGCTGAAAAGTCGCCGTGACTCATTTCTAGCGAACTACTATCTTTTAATATCTATAAACCTTCTTTCGCTCTAAAAAAAGACCAATATTTCCAGCGAGCCATAAGAAATCTCAGGATACGACTATAATAACAACCAGAATTCAGACCATATATTCCCGACGCCGATTGTTAGGAAGGAGAACAAACAATGATTGAGGGAAATCTAGCGGTGATAGGCATAACAGAAGCGAAGACGAAATTTTCAGAGTTGACAGAAAAAGTCAACAGGACAGGGCAGACGGCACTGGTGTTAAAACACAATAAGCCCTGGGTAAAAATTTCCCCCGTTTATGAAGGGACGACAGGGAAAGGACAAGACATAAAACCCTACGGCGTATTGAAGGCATATGCAAGGCCAGAGCTTGCCGTTTACGAGGATGACGCATGGGAGAAAACAGTAGGGGCAGAATATGAGGCTGGTTGATACGAATGTAATCTTAAGATATGTATTAGGAGACGACAAGGATCTCTCGCCTAAAGCAAGAGAGATCATACAGACAAAGGATGTTGAGGTCTCTGTCGAAGTGATTGCTGAGGTCGTGTACGTGCTCCAAAGTGTCTATAAGGTGCCGCGGGATGCAATAAGCGAAAGCCTGGCCATATTTCTTACAGAATCAGGCATACATGCCATACAAGAACCCCTTATCCTTGAAGCGCTTGGACTTTACGAGGAATCAAACATCAGCTTTATTGACTGTTTACTTGCTGCATATACCGTAGTCCATAAAGCCGAGGTATACACATTTGACAGAAAACTCCAACGCCTGATCAACGCAAGCAGGTAAGAGGCATCGACAATATGTCTCAGGCGCAGGTCTGCACTACAGATTTCTAGGGGTTCCTGAGGCTTAATCCTTTGGGCTCTTGGTATTCTCGGACGTCTCGAGCGCCTGTTCGGTTTCTGGCCCTTCGGTTTCTGACGATGCCCTCTCCCATTTGTCAAGGTTACGAACTGAGGGCATCATCTGAGCGACAAAAGCCAGTAAAACGAGTACCGCCCCACCGAAGATGAACCAGGGGGTAACGCCGATTACCTCTGCGATAGGCCCGGCAATCAGCAGACCAATAGGCGCGGCAAACGACATGACCGTACCCATGAGCGCCATGACACGCCCGAGCCTTTCTGGTTCGATGGCGCGTTGCACCACACTGTTGAGCGGGCCGTTAAAGAAGGCGCCGAAAAGGGCGCTGACGCCCGAAAGCACGACAAAGGCCATGAACACCGTCGTTGGCAGGAAGCCTATCACTACAAATGTCAAACCCTGCAATATCAAGGATGCTCCGATAACCCGCATAAGCCGCGAGCCGCCTCCCCATACGCCGAGGATGACTGAGCCGAGAAGAAAGCCTGTTCCAAAGACCGCCTCGACAAGCGCGGCTTCATATCCACCACCGCCGAAGTGGCTGTAGGTCATCAGCACATAAAGGGATGCTAACGGCATGAACGATGCGGTTCCGATGGCAAGCAGGACGAACAGAGCCGTCATGCCTTTTACTCCTCGAACAGCGCGAAAACCGTCAAGCATGTCGGCACGCACGGTTGAACGCTTCTCCTTCTTCATCTGCGCGGCAGGGATGGATACAAACGCCAGTGTGAGACAGGCAAAGACTGCGCCAGCCACATCTGCGAACAACGCCATTTGAAGACCTATGGTTACATAGAAGAAGATGCCGATTGCCGGAGCGACGATGTTGCCGACTGCATTGATGCCCTGATCGAGTGTATTGATCCGTACAAGATGCCGGTCGGGCACGAGCAAGGGCATGACCGCAAGCATGGCAGGCGAATGGAATGCCGTGCCGATGCTACGCAAGGCAACGGCAATCAGCACCAGAGGCACCGACGCCGCACCTGCCATGATGATGAAAGCCATGATGAGCATCGAGGCGGCTATGCCGAGGTCTGCCAGGATCATGATGGCTTTCCTGCTGTGCCGATCGATAATCGTGCCAGCTATCGGGCCAAAGATTGCCATTGGTAGAAAGAAGACTGCTGTGCCTAGTGCAAGGATAAAAGGGCTTTCGGTGGTGACGGTAAGGTACCAGATGAGGGCATACCCCGCTGCCCCGCTCGTGATGATTGAGATTGCCTGACCAAACCATACCACACTGACGATGGTGCGCCAGCGCGCTGGTATCGGCGTTCCAGCAGCAGATAATTCATGAGTGTCTGAAGCCGAGTTTTTCTGCTCGGCAACAGTCGACACGTTTGATTTTTTCATACAATCCACCTATATTGAATCTCTCATGAGCGGCGCTCATGAAGGGTTAACAATTCACAGAACGTCAGCAATTTAGACAACAAGCGTTGCAGTCCTACTACTCCCCTGGTAGGCTCTTCAATCTCACTGAGATGACATGCTGGTAAACATCCAGCGCGTCGCTCAGGTTACATGCTGTTACGTTACTCGTTTACGACTTACACTTGATAGCAGATATTGCTGAGCAGAAACGGTCGGCAAAGCGGCTGAGGGTCTCCGGGTCGTTGGCAGCAAGGTGCACCTGGACTGCTCGGCGACCTCGCGAAGCAAGCGCCTCTAAGTCGCCCTGTGCCTGGATAGCCGCGAGGTCGCCGAGCGTAAAGCTCTCGCCCGGAATGG
>WQXX01000190.1 GCA_009781535.1 Coriobacteriia bacterium
CTCTTTCTTCAAACACCAGGAACTGGTCATCGTCCCGCGCACGACTTTCGATTTACGGGAAGCCGAGGAACGCGCCCATATCCTCAAGGGGCTCATCATCGCTTTGGACAACATCGATGAGGTCATCGCGATCATCCGCGCCTCGAAGGACGACAACATGGCGCGCGAGAGCCTCATGGCGCGTTTTGGGCTCTCATTGGCACAGACCGACGCCATCCTTGAGATGCGGTTGCGCCGGTTGACGGGGCTCGAGCGCGAGAAGATTGACGCGGAGCTTGCCGAGCTGCTTGAAAAGATAGAACACTACAAGCAGGTGCTTGCAAGCAATGAGCTTCAGCGGCGTATCATCAAAGAAGAGCTTCTTGAGATCAGGCAACGTTATAACACCAAGAGGCGCACCGAGCTTGCCAACGACGCCAAAGACCTCGAGGTCGAGGATCTTATTGCCGAGGAGGACATGGTTGTTACGATAACGCGCACCGGTTATGTGAAGCGTCTGCCTGTGGCTACCTATCGCCAACAGAAACGCGGAGGCAAGGGGCTCCAGGGTGTAAATCTCAAAGAGAACGATTTTGTCGAGCAATTGTTCATCGGATCGACACACGACTACATGTTGTTCTTCTCGACAAAGGGCAAATGCTATCGCCTCAAAGTCCATGAGCTGCCGATGGGTTCGCGGCATGCGCGCGGTACTGCCATCGTCAATCTGCTGCCTTTCGAAAAGAACGAAGCCATTGCGGCTGTTATATCCACAAAGGATTTCCCCAAAGACGAGTATCTGCTGTTCGCCACGCGCGAGGGCATGATCAAGAAAACCTCCATGAGCGCCTATGACCGCTCGCGGCGTGAGGGTCTTATCGCCATCAACCTGCGCTCAAGCGACGCTCTGATCGCGGTGCGCCGAGTAAAACCGGGCGAACGTGTGGTCATGGTATCCAGCTCGGGTAAGGCCATCACCTGGGATGAGAAGGAAGCGCGTCCGATGGGCCGCGACACAACGGGCGTCATAGGCATGAACACGCCGGCAGACGCGAAGGTCATCGGCATGGAGATCGCACACGGGGACAGCGAGTTATTTGTGGTTACCGAGAAGGGCTTTGGCAAACGAACGCCTATCTCTGACTATCCGCTTCATCATCGTGGCGGGCAGGGCGTCTACACCATTCAGATGACTGACAAGAAAGGCCCCATCGCCTGCATGAAGATCGTAGCAGAAGGTCAAGAGCTCATGCTGGTAAGCGAGGAGGGCGTGGTTATCCGCCTGCAGTCAACCGACGTCTCGCAGCTGGGCCGCTCGACGCAAGGCGTGAAGGTGATGAATGTTTCCGACACTGATCGCGTCATAGCAGTTGCCCGCGTGGCGTCTTCTCGCAAGAAGCCCGCGCCCGTTTCAACCACCGCACAAGAAACCCTGGAGTTTACAGACGAGGCTGAAGAGTTGAATACGCCCGAGGAATTAGACGAGCTGAACGACCTGAACGACCTTGGTGAATGAGAAACCTGTCTCGCGCGGGTCTTGTAGAATAAAGGTTTGTCACCCCAGACCTGATCTGGGGCCTAGCGGGGGAGCTGTAGGCGGCTTACGTGTGTCAGACTAAAACCTTTGTGTTGGCAAACGGAATCAGCGTATGGTGCTGAAAGCGAAAGAAGAAAAGGTAAAATGCCAAAAATATTAGCAATTTTATTCGACCTGGACGGCACGCTCATCGATTCCGAAGAGCACATCCTCACCTCATATCGCTACGCCACCAAAAAGGTACTGGGCTATTCTCCGCCCAACGAAGTGATGCGCGACCTGATCGGTATACCGCTCATCGAGCAGATGCGCATTATCAGCTCTGAGCACGCCGACGAGCTCTTCAGGGTGTATCGCGAGTACAACCAGCTTTCCTACAGCGAGCTCATCAAACCGTTTCCAGGAACCACCGACACCCTCAACGAACTCAAGGAGGCAGGTTATCGTATCGGAGTTGTGACCTCGAAGATGTGCTCCTCTGCTTTGCGGGATCTTGCGCTTTTTGACCTTATCGACACCTTTGAGCTTATACAGGGTTCAGACAAGACCGAGCTCCACAAACCCCATCCAGAACCGTTGCTCTTTGCGGCTGAAACATTAGGCTTGGCGCCTGAGCAATGCGCCTATGTGGGAGACAGCCCTTATGACATGCAGGCGGCGCGTGCAGCAAACATGCTTGCCATAGCGGCATCTTGGGGCATGTTTGCCCGCGAGCGCTTGCTTGAGGCAGGCGCACAGTTGGAAGCAAGGTCCATTACCGAACTCCCGGCGCTCTTTTCATAAGACCCCATCATCGGCGTGATTGTTGTGGGACAATAAAACGCTTACAACCGCCCTGTTTGGCACAGTTCAGGCAGCACCTGTGCAGCAGGCTTTAGTCGGCGCTCCTTTAGCGTAGCGTTACTTCGAAAAGATACGTACTGCCAGAAGAACCACTCGCAAGGTATTCGTAATAACAGACGTAGACACTGGAAACGCCCTTGGGAGCCTCGAACACGAGCTTGCCTGCCAGCGAAACACCTACGTCTAAAGCGGAGACTTCATTGGGGTACATACCCGACATAAAGCTCGAATAAGCTTGCTCCTCGTACGTTTCGCCCTTGTAGTCGTACAGGATAAAGAAATCATGTCTTCCTGCCGGAATCGGTTTTTGCGAGATGTTCTTTACCTCAATATCGACAAGCACAAAACGGTGGTCGTCCCCATGAAACGGCTTGAGCGCATTCCCGCCGCTTGTGGTGAGAGGCCCGTTTGAGGTGGTAACCGACGTTACGGTCCAAGCGAAGAAATTATTGGTAAGTGTTTCGCCCACCTTGGCGGTGTAGATATTGTTGTATGGCCGGTCTTGTGCC
>WQXX01000191.1 GCA_009781535.1 Coriobacteriia bacterium
ACACAGCGCTGGAGGGCAGGACGTACATCTATGTGGTGCAGGCCTATAGTGGTGCTGATGGATACTCAGCCTATTCCAACGAATACACGATTTCAATACCTCCGGCAAAGCCGACCAACCTGACAGCGACAGCAGTACTGGGCGGCATTGCTCTTACTTGGACGAACCACTCTGCGAGTGCGACTTCTATCCGGATTGTAAGAGCCGATGGTTCTGATTCTGGCATTATTGCAGCAAGCACCATCGAGCTCGTCCTGGTAAGCAGTGCCGAACTTGCCCCAGGTGGCACCGAACTTGTCCCGTTGGCAGGTCCTCCGGAAACCATTGCGACTATTCCACCGACAGTAAATACCTACCTGGACACCAAGGCCGAGGCAGGCGAGACCTACACCTACACGGTGATAGCCGAATCCGACGCTATGGGAGTTTTCTCCAACCCAGCCACCGCCACGATGCTCAACGACTATACGGTCACCTTTAAATACAACAATAGCCAGTCTGATTGGGTTCAAACGGTCACTTCGGGCGAAAAAGCGGATTACCCTATAGAGGATCCGATCAGAGAAGGTTTCGTTTTCGCAGGATGGTACAAGGATGCGGGGTTTGTGAGCGCATATGACTTTAATGCCCCGGTAACAGCCAGCATCACACTGTATGCCAAATGGACAGCTGTCGCTGTGCCAACGTATGAAGTCACAGTGAACAGCGGCACAGGCGGCGGCAGTTATGCGGCAGGGGAGAAGGTCGACATCACCGCAGATGCCGCTCCGGCGGGCAAGACCTTCGATAGATGGACGACCACAAGCGGCGTGATCTTTGCTGCTGCAACAAACGAAACCACCTCGTTTGTCATGCCCTCGAGTGCTGTTACGGTTACTGCCACGTATAAGGATCTGCCACCAAGTATTTTCGATGTGACCATAACTGGTAACGGCAACGGTATTGCTATCGCAAGCCCGTCATCAGCGACGGCAGGCACGATCATCGTCCTTACAGCCACACCGGACAACGGTTATACGTTCAAGGAATGGCAAGTCGTAAGCGGTGGTGTGACCATATCCAACAACAGCTTTACCATGCCAGCTATGAATGTCTCGATCAAGGTGGTCTTTGAGAAGAGTTCTACAACTGATCCGGATGATCCAAATGGGAATGGCAACAATTCCGACAATCCTGAGAAAACCGGCGGTCCTGTCTGGCCATGGGTTCTGCTCAGTATCCTTGGTTTGGGGATTATCGGCGGTGTGGTTGCGTTCTTCCTTGTGAGACGGCAGGAAGACCTGCAATCTGCCAGAGCCAGAGCCAGAGCCAGAGCCTTGAGCGAGGAAGAATAGTGAGAAAGCTCGGTGCGCGCGGGCTGGCGTTTATACTCGTTCTTGCCATCTTGATAGTAGGTGCTGTCTGTGTGCAGGGATGCAGGCAAGCAGATACGCCGCGAAAAGAATACACAGGGACGGTGTATAGAATCACCGACTATTACGACAAGAACGGCGGGTTTTCTGCTCTGGGACAGGCATTGCCAGAGGAAAACGGCGAGAAGGTGCTGACAGTGCAGGCTGGCGATGGGCTTATCGTAGGTAACAAAGAATACCGAGTTGAGGCGGCGTCACTCAAAATTTCCTTCTACACCCAAAACTCATTAAACGAGGTCGTACAGTGGTGGACGGATTACTGTGAGCTATGGAAGTCTCGTGGAGAATTAAGCTAGGAAGGCACCGATTAAAGCCCATGTCGCCACAGACTTAGCCCCATGTCGCCCTGGACTCGATCCAGGGCCTAGCGGGAGATCTGTAGGATGCTTGCGTGTGTCCGACAAAAAGCTTTGCCAACTGCTGTCTAATTCCCATGTCGCTCCAGACTTAGCCCCATGTCGCCCTGGACTCGATCCAGGGCCTAGCGGGAGATTTGTAGGATGCTTGCGTGTGTCCGGCATACAACCGATGCGTTGGTTGCTTAGCCTGCGAATCGCACCTCAGCTCCAAGCACCGCTATAAACCGTCTGAAGCTCGCGCCCACTTGGTTCAGTGATTATCAGTCCAAGGGAACCTGACGTGAGCCATGCAATGCTGATAACAGAGCCTTCATCTGGTATATAGGAGCTAGGTATGCTCGATCCCGGAGAAGGATCGTCCATGATGCTGCCCTCAAAATGCCGTATTGGTATATAGAACATCATATCCTTGTAGGGCAAATCGCCCGGCAGCGCATCGACAAGCGATATCTCATTCCCGGTAGTCATATCAAAGCATTTTGTATAAACCAACGGCATATGATTTGATGGGCCGACATGTAACAGAAGCACGTATGACACGCTAAGATACTGCTGCCACTGCCCGACAATCGGCTGAAACCGGTAGGGGTTTTCCGCAGTGGCGCCACGCCAAGAAGCGAACTCTTCAAGTAACTCTCTGGTGTTTTCGTCAAGAGGGAATCCATCGGTCCAAACCCTCAGTTGCCCATTGATGCGCGCAGCGGCGTCAGGCAAGTCAAGGAGTTTGATATCACATGTAAAGAGGTCGATAGCTGGAAGCATCCGTCTTGCGTAATGGTATGTCGAGGTAAATGAGTCAAACCCTTCTCCATACGGGCTAATCTCTTCGGTCAGGCGAATGGTAAAGCTCCTCTGGTTTTCAAAGAAAGGATTATTCATAGGAAAATGAATAACAAGCAATCCAAAATCCCTCACCTCATAATTGGGGTAATCGTTGGGGATTCCAGTATAGGAGCGCATCAAATACTGCTCCTCCATTGGCAAGGAAGAGAAAGGATATTCGTAAGACAGAATCTGCCGGGTTATCTCGCTGTTGATGAACTCGATGTAGTTGAAGCCATCGAAGAAGACGTCCGACAAGGGCTTTCGGACGC
>WQXX01000192.1 GCA_009781535.1 Coriobacteriia bacterium
GAACAAGCCGAGAAATCAGGCGACTCCTTGGACTTTGATCTTGTGGAAGCACTGGACTCGCTCGAGTCATGGATGACCATTGCGACGATCAAACCGCGAAGGAAATCCCGTATCCATGAAAAACGATACGAGATGCTGGCGGCAACCATCGATGGTGTTGACTACCCGCAGGGGGCGCCACGCCCTGTCGCTGATCTTGAGGCTGCCCAGACCCACATCGATGCAGAACGTCGCTACACCTATACCGGCATACCCTGGTGGCGACGCGTCGTGGTGCTGCTCGGCGGCTCGGTCTTCAACCTCCTGTTTGCCATCATCGTCATCACCAGCGTCTTGATGATCGTCGGTACCGCGCATCCCTCAACGACGATAGGCACTATCATCGAAGGTTCTCCAGCCGCGCAGGCAGGGCTTGTGCCCGGCGATGTCCTTAAAAGTGTCAACGGGGTAGAATGCGAAACATGGGGGGACTTTACCCAGGCTGTCGCTGCGTATAAAGTCGGCGAGACGGTGCGACTTGGTTATACGCACGAAGGCATCGAGCGTTTGGCGTTGATAACACTTGCAGACAACGAGGGAAGACCCTTGGTGGGCGTCACCACAAAATTCGAACGAGGTCCATTTCCGTTTCCCGATGCCCTGCGTGTCTCGGTAGGACTGATCGGTCAGGTAGTCCAGATCATCTTCCAGTTATTGAATCCAGCGACCTTCAGCGAGACGGTCAGCCAATCATCTTCCATCGTAGGGATTGCGGTGGAAGCAGAGCGCGCGGCTTCGTCTGGGCTTTTATCCTTCATCACCCTGTCTGCGCTGCTTTCGATCTCCATCGGTCTTATGAACCTGTTGCCGGTTCCGCCTCTGGACGGCGGCAAGATCATCGTTGAGACGATCCAGCGTGTGACAAAGCGCATCGTGCCTCCGCGTGTCATCAACACGATCAGCATCGTCGCACTGCTTTTACTCGGCTTACTGTTTATCGTGGTTACCAATCAGGATATCCACCGTTATTTCCTGGGCGGGTGAGCGATATGTTCGATTGCCCGCGTACACATACCCGCCAAGTCCTTGTCGGCACCGTGGCAATCGGTGGGGGAGCGCCGGTTGCGGTGCAGTCGATGCTCGATATCCCCACAAGCGACGCGGCACGGTGCTGCGCAGTAATCGAGGATCTTGCAGCGCAAGGCTGCGAGCTCATCCGTGTTGCGGTGCCCAACAAAGAAGCGCTGCCTGGTTTCGAGCGCATCTGCAAGGAATCGGCGCTGCCCGTCATCGCTGACATCCATTTCGACCACAGGCTCGCTTTAGAGGCAGCGCGTCTTGGAGCTGCGAAACTGCGGATCAACCCCGGCAACATCGGCTCCTTTGAGAGTGTCGATGCCATCATCGACGAGTGCGGGTCCCATGGTATCCCCATCCGTATCGGGGTCAATGCCGGCTCGCTGGACGAGGGATTCGCCGCGCGCGCCGACCTGACGCTGCCGGAAAAACTTGTGGGTTCAGCTGTTGCCTTTGTCGAACATTTCGGCGCGCGCGGCTTTTCCAACATCGTGCTTTCTGCCAAGGCGCACGATGTGGCAACCACCATCGAGACCTACCGTCTGCTTTCCCGCACGCTTCCCACCATCCCCTTGCACCTCGGAGTGACCGAAGCCGGCACGCTCACGCAAGGAACGGTCAAATCCGCGCTTGCCCTCGGCACTTTGCTGCGCGAGGGTATCGGGGATACGATGCGCGTCTCATTGACCGCGCCGCTGGCCGAGGAAGTCCGTGTTGCATGGGAGATACTGGCGGCAAGCGGCTTGCGCCGCCGTAACCCCGAGCTTATCAGCTGCCCCACCTGTGCTCGCTGCCAAGTTGATCTGGCGCGCCTCGCCGGGTCAGTCGATGAGCGCCTGCGATCCATCAGCGCCCCGTACTCGATAGCCGTTATGGGCTGCATGGTCAATGGACCCGGCGAGGCGCGCGCCGCTGACGTGGGCGTAGCGTGCGGCAAAGGCAAAGGCGCGATCTTCTCGAAAGGTCAAGTGCTTTATACTGTTGAGGAAAGCGAGATCATCGACGCGTTGTTCAAGGAGATCTCAAAGCTCGAGTGTCAGACGCAATAAGTTAGACGCAATAAACCCGAAGGAGACCACACCGTGCCCCTCATAACCCCCGGCATCACACGCCTGAGCAATCTCTATTGCCCTACGCTGAAAGAAGACCCCACCGACGCCGAGATCGCCTCGCACCGCCTGTTGCTGCGTGCTGCGATGATGCGGCGGATCAGCGCCGGCATCTACGCCTTCCTGCCGCTCGGCTACCGAGTGCTGCGCAAGATCGAGCAGATCGTCCGCGAAGAAATGGACAAGATAGGCTGTCAGGAACTGCTCATGCCCATCCTCCAGCCTGCCGAGCTCTGGCACGAGAGCGGGCGTTGGGACGTGTACGGGCCCGAGCTCATGCGTCTGGTCGACCGCCACGAGCATTGTTATGCCCTCGGTCCCACACACGAGGAGCTCATCACCGCTCTTACGCGTGACGAGCTGCGCAGCTACAAGCAGCTGCCCATCTCGCTGTATCACATGCATTGGAAATATCGTGACGAGGTCCGTCCGCGGTTTGGGCTGCTCCGTGGTCGCGAGTTCCTGATGAAAGACGCCTACAGCTTCCATGCTTCGCAGGAGTCGTTGCAGGAGCACTATGACGCCCAAACCCGCGCTTACGGGCGCATCTGCGACCGGCTCGGGCTTGCCTGGCGCGGCGTGGAGGCTGACTCCGGTCAGATTGGCGGCAAAGTCTCCATCGAGTTCATGGCTCTGGCAGAGACGGGGGAGGCAGGCATCCTGTATTGTGAATGCGGCTTTGCC
>WQXX01000193.1 GCA_009781535.1 Coriobacteriia bacterium
AGCAGGCAGTCGAGCTGCTCAATCCCATGAATGCCGAGCAGCGTTTTATGCGTCGCAGCCTCATTCCCGGTCTGCTGCGCTCAGTAACCTACAACCTGAGCCGCGGCGTTACCAATGTGCATCTCTATGAGGACGGAACAGTCTTTACTACCACAGAAGGGCGTAAGCTGCCCGAGGAGCGTGCGCTCATCTCTGGCATTCTTACGGGCAACTGGTCGGAGCCCTCATGGAATGCCCCAGCCCGTCCGCTGGGATTCTTTGATGGACGCGGTATTGTCGAAAGTTTGGTCCGCGAGCTGGCAATCGACAAGCTGCGCTTCAAGGCGCTTGCGGCAGATGATGCGCCATGGCTTCAGCCCGGGCGTGCCGCCGAGGTATTTGCCGGCTCCCTCAGACTGGGCTGGCTCGGAGAGATCCATCCGCTTGTTGCTTCAGACTTTGACATTACCGCGCCAGTTGTTGCCTTCGAACTTGAGAAGGAGGCGCTTATCAGCGCTGCGCGCCCTGCCCGCGACTATCAAAACGTATCGCCCTATCCTGCAATGAGCCTTGATATGGCGGTGGTAGTCTCTGATGACGTGACAGCTGAGCGCGTTATGCAGGTCATCACGAGTGCGGCAGGCGATTTGCTTGAAGATCTGCGCCTCTTTGATGTGTATCGCGATGCCGCGCGTTTGGGAGCAGGGAAGAAGTCGCTTGCCTTCTCGCTTGTTTATCGGGCAAACGACCGTACCCTGACAACGGAAGAGGTCGAGAAGATACACGGCAAGGTGCTGCGTAAGGTCGCTGGTGCGACCGGCGCCGAGTTACGTCAGTAAGATTCCAATAAGATAAAAAGAACGGGGCCCTGCGATGAATTCGCAGGGCCCCGTGAAAATATGAGCTTTTTGGACTACATCCTCACTCTACCTAATAATCTCCCACTAGACCCTTCACTGGCGCAGCGAAAACACTGCTTTGTTCAGGGCGACAGAGGGATAAATTATCACCTCTAGCGTTTACGACGTATCGGGGCCTTCTTAGCCAGTTCAGCAACACGTTTAACAATATCAGCGGTGCTGGCGTCTGCATCAAGATCAAGAACAGCCTTGGCGACATTCCTGGCGTCAAAGCTCTCTCCGGATTTACGGAGCGTCTTGATAACATCAACGGCGTTCGCTGCAATCTGGTACATCTCCTCATTAAGAAGCTCGCCGGCATCCTTTACGGTGGCATAGACCTGAGCAAGCTCCAAGGTCTCAACTTCATTCAGTTTATTCTCTATCGCGAGGCTGACAACCGCATCCGAGTCCTCCAAGGTGAGTACAGGGAAGCTCTCGACGGCAGTATCCTTGGCTGAAGACAGAGGTTCATCCACCGATGCCTTTGCCCCGTCGCCTTTATCAAAGGGTAACTGCCATCCGTGTGTCTTTTCTGCCAGCGGCTCATCGGCTAACAAAGCCACAACCTCACTGGGAGTCAGGGTCACTGGTAAAGGGACTTCTGAGCTATCATCTCTTTTCCGTTCAGGCCTTACTCTTTTCGGCCTCTCAGTAGCTGTAGAGCCAGGAATGATCTTTGGAGCAACTGGCGTTTTGTGAACGACTGTATCAACAGGAGCTTCCTCAGACGAATCGCTGAGTATCTTTCCGGCTACAGCGCCAGCCACTGCCGGAACAATGTAATTCTCGGGTTTATTGGTGACTGCACGGATCAAATCGTTGATGGTGCCAGCAAAGGGCTGGCCATTGAGCGCAGCATTCTTGACGTCGAGCTTGGCAAGTGTCTCAGGGAGCCCTCCAAGCATCCGCGAGAGCAGATCGGCTTCTCCGGTACCGCCTCCGGCTCCCATGTCGATGATGGTTGCGTTGGTGCCGACTTCTGCCACAGCGGTTGCAATCGCGGTCGAGACCTTGATGCGTGTCTGGCTTTCGATCTCTGCAAGCGTGACCTTAAGGTTCACACCGTCCTGCGCAGCGAGCGCCTCTGCCTTTGCGCGCTCTGCCTCTGCCTCTGCCAAACCTTTCTGGCGGATAGCCTCAGCCTCAGCCCTACCTTCTGCCTCGATACCTTCAGCGTTTGCCATGCGGGTCTTGCGGATCTTTTCCGCCTCGGCGTCGGCGGCAGCCTTCATGGCATCCGCTTCGCCTCGCGCCCGCTCGATGGCAGCTTCTGCCTCACCACGGGCCCTTTGTCTGGCGGCTTGGGCTTCACCAACAGCACGTTTCTCAACGATGGTAGCCTGGGCATCCGCTTCGATTTCCATACGTTTCTTTGACGCTTCTGCGTTGATAATCGCTTTTTGCTTCTCAGTTTCTGCAAGTGTTGTCTCGACGTCGCGACGTGCCCCAGCAGCCCGCTGGTTCTGCTTCTCGCGCTCGACTGCAACCTCGCCTTCCTTGGTCGCCAGATCCTTGAGTTTATCCTGCTCCTCGAGTCGTCCTGCAAACTCAGCGGTCTTATCGGCTTTGTCGGTTTCTTCCCTGAATCCCGCCTGCTTCAGCTGAAGGTCGCGGTTCTTCTCGGCGACGGTCATATCGCGAGCGATACGTGCAGATTCTGATACCTGGCTTGTAATCGCAGCTGTCTCGTTGATCGACTTTTGCTCCTCAGCACGGAGGTTTGCAGCGATACGGCGTTTTTCTTCCCGGTCTTTGGCAGCAAGGTTGTTGTAATGGTCGTTGTTGTCTTTAACTTCGGTGATGTTCAAGGAGATGAGTTTGAAGCCAAGTTCAGCCATACGTTCCTTGACGTTTTCCTCGATGTCCTTCTTGAACTTCTCCCTGCCTTCGATGACTTCTTCCGGAGTCAGGGTTGCAACAACTGCACGGACCTCGCCTTCAA
>WQXX01000194.1 GCA_009781535.1 Coriobacteriia bacterium
ACCCCGGGCTTGATCCGGGGTCTATCAGGCTGGTTGCAGAGTTGGTTGAGTTGTTGTCGAGAAAGCCTGCGTGTTGGCAACCGTTGCGTGTGTTGTCTGAAAAACCAGCGTATCGGTAATCGTACCTTGCGTGTATTGTTGGTATGGTTTGGAAAAGGTTCTTCGTCATACTCCGCACCCGATGCCTCACTCCAGGCTTTCACTTCCGTAACTCGCCGCTTTGCGGCTCAAACATACTCAGTTACGAAAGCCTTGCACTCGGCATCTGCTCCGCGAAATCCTCAGAACCTTTTCCAAAACCATACCCCCTAAAATAGTGTTGCCGGATTTGTCGGCGGCATCTATGATGCCGCCGACAAATCCGGTTAGAAAACGAACAGCGCGCCAGCAATCCATGCAACGTTATGTCGTCCCAGACTTGATCTGGGGTCTAGTGGTGGACTGTCAGGTTGCCTGCGTGTGTCCGGCAGAAAACCTCTGTAACCTTCATGCTTGAATTTTGTCGTCGCAGGGATAGCAACGCCTCAATCCTTCTTGCTACTGGATTCCTTTTTCCATTTTTCAAGATTCTGCAACTTCCAAAGAGCCTCTGGGTTATTCCGAGCCGCAGTTTTCATCGAGCTATCTTCTCCGAACAATAGCTCTGGACAGTACTCTGCCTGAGCGAATCTCTCCAAATAATCACGTTCGGTATCATCGCGTGGCAATACAAAATGGCTAATAAAATCCTCAACTGTATTGATCATCGTATCCAAAGAAGGTCTATCCAACATTCGAAGAACCGGATACAGCTGATCCTTCATTTCCTTCTCACGACCAGAAAAGCGTTCTAAAGCCCTATGCTCGAAAGGCAAAGGAAAATGATTGGACAGTGACGCATAGAATAGAATTGTCTTGTGGCAGATATTGTCATCCTCGGGACGCTCTACCAGATGGTTCTCAAGATACTTGTAAAGATTCACAATGTCGTAAATATCCCGTATTTTCACACGGTCAAACAACGCCTTGACCTTTCCGGCAACTAGCTCATAATCAGAAAACATCAACACCTGAAGGTTTGGATGGAGTAGAGTTCTCTGCAATACAGGCGTAAGTATTGGTGCTCTATTCAGATATATCAAATCAATCTTGATGCTATCAGCGCCCCAGTTTCCGGCATAACGAAGTTGGAATGTCCTTCCTGCGTGATCTCCTTTTTTATCAGGAATCGTATACCCGAGTGTTGTTGCTACTTGACCGACAGCCTTTTCGATGATTGGTCTTTCAGCGAGCATCGCTTCTCTCTCAATAGCTCCTATATAAGACAGATCGATATCGACACTTAAACGTGGAGCATCAAGCATGAAAAGGTTTATCGCCGTACCACCGTGCATGCACAGCTTGCCTTTTAAGGTTGGATGCCTGCCTAACTCGTCAAGCACAGTCAAGAGCCGCATTACTTTATCAAGAGTTTTTGGCAGGAAATCTGCTTCTTGTATTATGCTCATGCCATCCATGTGCTGATCTCCTTCTCGGTTGCGGGTAGATTCAAACGCCACCTCGCATTGTAAGCAGCAGAATTTTTTATGTCTGGATCGAGGTGGCTGCTTGCTGTAAGCGGAATCAGGTTGATCAGCATTTCAAGTTGCCCGCTTGATACTTCCCATCGTTCCCGGTTCATCTCTAAAAGCCAGCCAATGCGTGAGATAGCAGCCACAGACAGGCTTTTTACCTTGGCACAGATAAGACCAACATCAACATATAGTAAGCCGTTCAGGCTTCGCACTACTTCTTCCGCACCTCCTGCTCGGCTCACATTGGTCAGACAGTCGACAAAGGTCTGTTCGCGCGTGGTTACTGTTACCGTTCCAAACGAATGAGAGGCAACACTTTGGGTCTCCAAGTCATCTGCTCGAATGTATCCAATGAACCATACACCTTCGTATACAAACGAGAGGGGTCTGCTCGTAACAGTGAATTGCACCCTGTTGCTAAACGAGTGAGCGATACCGTGAAGATCTAATGCTGAGTGATAGGTAAACACCGCGTTTGGTTTGAAGGTTTGTGCGATCAGGTAGGGATCTGCTAACTCGCCAGTGAATTTTCCTGTTTTGGAAACATATAAGCCGTTTCTTACTTTTGAGACTTTCTTCTCTGATGAGGCACGGGATAAAGAGACACGCACAGAAGCAGTCTTGCCAACAGCGGATAACAGTGATTCTGTAGTGAACACCTGAGTAGTTGCAATGTAGTCAGAAAACCTCATTTCTTGCCTCTTTCTTTGTTTATTAACATATTTGATAATAAACGCAGAAGTTTGTCAAGAGATTACTGCTAAAATGAAAAATCACATATCGCCCTAGGCTTGACCCGAGGTGGCAAAACAACGTCATTGCGAGCGCCTGCAGGGCGCGTGGCAATCCATTTTGCACGTCATTGCGAGACCTGCGCAGCAGGGCGCGTGGCAATCCAGATAAGCACTTATCATTCTCAGCTGTCAATACACAGGTTTTCTGTCTGACATACGAAAGATACGACTACCGATACATAAACTTTTGGGCGACAACTCTATTCAACCTAATAGCGTTCGTCTAGATTGCCACGCGCCCTGCAGGCGCTCGCAATGACGTGCTTTTGTCACCCCTGAACCAAGCTCGGGGCGACAAACATCTACTTCTTTCGCCTGTTGCACACAGATTAATCCCCGAGTAAGAATCTGTATAACTTTGGTATAGCTTTTGTATAGCGCCGGTATAGGAACGGTACAGAATCCAGCAAGAATCAGGCGCTAGAACGCTTGCGTACAAGACCTTGGGCGGTACCCCGGACATCTTCAGGA
>WQXX01000195.1 GCA_009781535.1 Coriobacteriia bacterium
GATTGGTGGTGAGTATGTGCACGCGAATCTTACGAGAGAGCACATTGCCGCAGAATTGCTCGCATGGAAAAGTAAAGGTTTTTACAATGAGTCAATAGTAAACGCCTTTATCGATGATTGCTTGGAGTCATATCGAGATGCGCTGGATAAGGTTGCTCTGAGCAGCAAAGCCTATCCTCGGTTGCGAGAAACAATAGCGTCATTCATTGTATGCCTGCTTTCTGGAAAGCCTGCAGGAAAACTGTGCTGAGGCTTGTTGCAGGGAATGATAATCTGGGCAATCAAAGGACGCAATAACACAAGTACGGCGATGACGTAAGGCGATGACGTGAAATATAGCACTTTACGCGACTAGGGAAGTCTGGTAGACTTCCCTAGTCGCGCTTCAGAAGGGCAGTAATGCTTAAGATGAGGCGCAGCAAAGCGGGAGGCCTTCTCCCCACCTTACGGCGAAAAGCTGTCTGGTCACCAAGGACATACTATTGCTCCGGATTGCCAACGGGCAAAGCGGGGCAGCTTGGAAAACCAAGCGTTCCTTATGAGACCTGCCAGCTGAGAGCTTGCAGGTTTTTTGTTGGATTCTATTGGAAACTGTCAGATCGAGGTTTTGACCACACCGATCATTGGAGGTGAACTATCAGTACTCAAGAGCCCCGGCTCAACGATGACATTCGCGCCAGTCGATGCCGTCTTATCGGCGTTGATGGAACACAAATCGGCATCTTTGCCATCGCTGATGCCCAGCGTTATGCTGACAACGAGGGATACGACCTCGTTGAGATCGCCCCGGATGCCGACCCGCCTGTCTGCCGCGTGATGGATTATGGCAAGTACAAGTACGAACAGGCGATGAAAGCCAAGGCGGCGCGCAAGAAACAGACCAAAGCAGAGATCAAGGAGATGAAATTCCGTCCCAAGATCGACACGGGTGATTATGAGACCAAAAAGAAGCATATCCTGCGCTTTTTGGAGAGTGGCGCCAAAGTCAAGGTAACAATCATGTTCCGCGGACGGGAGATGGCGCACCCCAACATCGGGCTTAACATCCTCGAAAAACTCGCCGAGGATCTGAGGGGGCAGGCAACGATCGAAAGCCAGCCCAAGCTCGAAGGCAGGAACATGTTCATGCTCATTGCTCCGCTGAAAAGGCGTGAGTCGGCAAAGGCAAGCTCTCGCGAGAATCAAAGTGATCGCGCAGAGGACGAGGATATGCCTGACGATCTGGATGAGGATTTGGACGAGGACTTCGACGAGGACTTCGACGAGGATCTGGACGAAGATCTGGATGAGGACTCAGACGAGGACGACGCTGAAGAATCAGATGATGATCTTGATGAGGATTCTGACAAAGGCTGAGACAAGGACCTGACCGAAGACAAGGATTCAGTCGAGAGCCCGGACAAAGACCCAGACCAAGGCTGAGATGAAGACTCAAGCGAGAGAACAACGAACGGAAAGGAAGTAATACATGCCAAAGATGAAGACGCATAGAGGATCCGCGAAGCGTTTCCGCGTGACGGGTACCGGCAAGATAATGCGTGGCAAGGCCTATAAGAGCCACATTCTCGAGAAGAAAACGGCGAAGCGTAAGCGCAATTTCCGTCATGAGACCGAGGTTGCCACTTCAGACGCCAAGGTTATTGCCCGCAATCTGGGTCTGCGCTAAGGCGCACCCAGGAATTATGCAGCGTGCAATCTGAACCTACGCTGCAAGCCAGAAAGATAGAAGGAGTTGATCGATTATGTCACGCGTTAAGCGTTCCATTACTGCCAGAAAGAAGCGTCGCGTTGTCCTTGCTCGTGCAAAAGGATACTATGGCGCAAAATCGCGGTCGTACCGTTCCGCAAAAGAGCAGGTACAACATTCGTTGAAGTATGCCTATCGTGACCGCCGCAACAAGAAACGTCTCATCCGCCGCCTGTGGATCACCCGCATCAATGCAGCGGCGCGCATCAATGGTATGAGCTATTCGGTGTTCATGAATGGCTTGAAGAAAGCCGGCGTGCTGCTTGACCGCAAGGTGCTTGCCGACATGGCTGTTAATGACGCACCTGCGTTTTCTGCACTGACCGAGGTTGCGAAGAAGGCCCTTGCTGCCTAAAATATATGTTTTGATGCTCCTCTCGTAAGCGCCGACCAAGAGGTACATGAGAAAGGCCAGTTGTCTGTATACGATTCGATCGGAGGATGGATTATCATGCAAATGACGTTTGTGTTCGATGCCCTGCCCAAGAACGTAGATGAGCTGAAGGCCCTGCCGGAAGCCGCAATGACCACCCCTTTTATGACAGCTGCATTAACGGTTGCAGCATTATGCGCGTATGGTGAGAATACCGCCGCCTGTATTGACATGCTCAATGAGTTGAGAGGGCCCTCCCCGATGTCTCCGCATGACGTCCAGTTCCTGCGTGAACGTCTGGTTGGTAAGACCTACAAGCCCTTCTCCTTCTTTGCGGGAGCGACCCCAAAGAACGGGTATGTTCCAAACGTACCTTATCAGATCACCGTGTCTGATAATCCGTACTCCTACCCGCAAGAAGGTCATGCCACACTGTACATCCAATCTGGTGGTGCAGACTCCGCGCGACCGATATCGTTGAGGCTCAAGCCGTCAACCGGGCAGTGGTTTATGACACAGCAGTCGCTCTTGTCAGACATCCGCGTCCCCGAGGCTGAAGATCCCTGGGCATAGAACAGATACCAAATCGACATTGCCATTCAAGAGCCCGACTGCGACAAATTGTCGCAGTCGGGCTCTTTCGCAAACTACTCCCGAAATGACAGTACGGCGTGACAGAACGGTTGGTTATGC
>WQXX01000196.1 GCA_009781535.1 Coriobacteriia bacterium
CCGTATTGCGTCAAAATAAAATCTACTCAAAACACCATTCGTTGCCTCATTAATAAATCTACTCGAAAGGTATGCCTTCCCTCCCTTCGATTCGTGGACAACATTACGGCCTTACTATAGCTTATCGGCATCTGCTACGGCCGGCGTTCCGACCGCTTTTTACTTGATTGAGCACCATACGCCGGGTAGCGACCTTTGACCGCGCGGCGTCAGGGAAACGCTGCTCGGCAGATACGCTGGCAAGCGGATGGTGCGGCAGGCTCATCGTACGCCTTCCCGCCTGGCCTTCATCCGATACAGCTCCTCAGTCAAGCGTACGATTTCACGGCGGCACTCAGCAGGATTCAATGTGGTGTAGACCTTTGAAAGGAGCGCCTTGGCTTTTGCATCGATACTCCCGCAGGCCAGCACGCGCCTGTACGGTGTCTGCGGCTTGTCGAGCTTTCGGACGACACGCCCTCCGTCACGTGTCTTTGACTCAAGCTTTTGGGAAGGCATGAAGAAGTTGTTGATCAGGCGCACGTAGTCGTAGATCATATTGAGCAGGTCGCACTCGGCTTGGGTCTCAAACCTCCCATAGCCTATCGTCTGGCGCACGATTGACCAGTTCTTCTGCTCGATGTGGCAGCCGTCGTTCTTCTTATAGGGCCGCCCCCTGGTGAATGCGATCTCCTCTTGCCTGCAATAACGGTACATCTCGTCGTTGATGAACTCGCTGCCGCCATCGCAATCGATGCCCAAAAGCTTGAAGGGCAGCCGGGCACGCACCTCTTTGACCTCAGAGAACACATGCCTTTGCGCCTTGTTAAGGCAGGCGCGCTGCTCTGACCAGGTCGTCTTGATGTCCGTGACGTCAAGTGTGACGACGTATTGGCCCTTGACGCTGTCCCCGCAATGCGCCACCGTGTCCATCTCGACATATCCCACCACATCCTCGCCCCATTCGGTGCCAAGGCGTATGGGGATGTCATGCTTGAGCAAGGTTCCCGGCTTGGTGGTCGATTTGCCCTTAAGGCACATCCTCTTGCGCTCTGTTGCCAGCATGCGGTCTATGGTGGATGCCGACATCCTTTTGAGCTTTTCGATGGCCTCATCACTGCCGTCAAGCTCGCCGAAGCGCACCAGCGCATCCACCACCCCTGCCATCCCGGCAGCTACCCTCTTGCCGCATGCCAGGTCCATAACCGCCCAGACCGTTATGAGCGGGGCGAGGCACTCATAGCCGTATGTACGCTTCCTGCCCTTCGTCCTTTGCAACGGTTTCCTCAGCTTGTCATAGCTTTTCGTGGTCTTTGATGAGCGCATCTTGAAGGCCGCATAGCTCCTGGTGTACCCAGCAAGCTTGCAGAGCTCATCAAGCATCTGCCCTTTGCGTCGCTTCGATGCTTTACGGTACTCATCGCGCATCACATTGGTGACTGATTGTCTTTCTGACATGGTTAGCGGCATATAGACCCTTCCTCCTTATGATGAAGGGTCTATTTTCGAGTAGATTCCTATTCTGAGGCAACGAATGCGCTAGGAGTAGATTTTTAATGAAGCAACGCGATGGCTTTACAAACAGTTGGGCAGTACGTATAGTGAAGGGAGCGCCACATTCGAAAAGCTAACCAGGAATCCCGATGATGTGATGCAAGCGAGGTGTGCCCTATGGACGAGTTGAAGATCACGCCGGTAGCAAAGCAGGTAATACCTCGCTATCCGGACCAGTACTCCACGCAGCTCGACAGCCTGTTGCTTGAAAACAAGCCTTTGCGCTGGATGAAGGCGCCTGTGACCGGCGCGGTACTGACCGCCGTTGTTGCCCTTGGGCTTGCCGGCTGCAGCCCTAGTGTGGGGGCAACAACCATGGGCGATCCACAGCCGCTACCCACGACCTTAACCGATACTCCGCATGTACTTCCAAATATTCCAGTAGATGGATCCATCCAAACGCCCTTCTTTGAGCATGGTCGAGGAATAGGTTCGTATGGCTGTGTGTCGATAACCGCGCCGGTGTTCTTGTCAGAAGCCGATGCTTACTCGATTATTTCCACCGAATTCAAACGCTTGGATCTCACTGTTCAACGGGGCGGTCCAACAGTAGTAGATATTCAGGTTCCAGCGGTTGATCCCAGTTACCCTGGAGGTAGCGTGGGAACAACAAATGGCGATCTGGTGTTTGATTTTTCCGTCAAAGACAAGAATATCGTTATGGAATATGTCTCGTACCAGGATATGGAGATGTGGGAGGCCCACGGAAGTTATTCCACGGTATATCGCTACGACTATATCGAGGCGGCAAAGACCCTGAATGACAGCTTAAACGCGTCGTATCCCCAAAACATCCATGGTGTGTTTTATGAGCCAGCGGAGCTCGGATTTAAGATCAATGACTCTGAGACTCCCGAGCGAGAAATAATCATGTATTCGTCTGAAGAAACACGCCAGCGGGCTCAAGACGAGCTACGTGCTCAAGTCAAGGACTTCATCGAGTGGCTTATCGCGCAAGGAGTCATCTAAATATGCACTATACGCTACATCTGACCTCGCAATGTAATATGCGGTGTGGATACTGCTATGTCTCACAATCAGAAAACCGCATGTCTGTCGAGACTGTGCACAAAGCCGTTGATCTTGCGCTGCAATCCGGCAACAGCCGCCTTGGGCTGGTCTTCTTTGGCGGCGAGCCGCTGCTGTGCCAAGATTTGATTCAAGAAACCATCAGGTATTCGACCGAACGTATACGCGAAGATGCGTCTGCAAAATTCTTCTACAAGATAACCACGAACGGCCTTCTCCTCGACGACGCATTTGTGCAATACGCTC
>WQXX01000197.1 GCA_009781535.1 Coriobacteriia bacterium
AATGCGGACACGGACAACATCACAAGCAGCCCTCCGCCTCTTGCTCATCGGCGTTCCTGCGTTGCCTGTGCGAAGCCCGCAGATCGGCAAAGAAACCCGAAAGCATCTCGGAGCACTCCCTGGCAAGCACACCGCCTGTAACAACAAAACCGTGGTTGAGGCGCGCATCGGCATGGACTTGGTACAGGGTACCCAAGGCGCCACCTTTTGGATCAGAAGCCCCGTACACGCAACGGTCGATACGGGACTGCACCATCAGTCCTGCACACATGAGGCAGGGCTCAAGGGTGACATAGACCATGCATCCAGAAAGCCGCCAACGCCTGAGCGCTCGTGCAGCCGCGCGCAGGGCAATGAACTCGGCATGAGCGGAAGGGTCAGCATCAATCTCGCGACGGTTATACCCGGTAGCGATAATGACGCCTTCATGGATCACGACCGCCCCGATAGGCGCCTCCCCGATTGAGGCGGCAAGACGTGCCTGCTCAAGCGCGGCACGCATGAAGGACTCGTCGGTTGCAAACGGCTCGTCGGCTTTAGTCACAAGCACTCATCCTCATGCCAGCAAGAGACGCATGAGATGAAAACCGGGATCGACAAGCAAGCCGGTGGCAGCAGCTTCGTTTTCTGTCAGGCGGGTACCGCTGTTTGGTACGACGCCTGAGCCGGCAAGCACAAAGGGGACAGGGTCGGACGTGTGGCGTTTTGTCGAAACCGGCGTTGGATGATCAGGCAGCGCGAGAATGCGCAGCGGAGGGGTCGCTGGATCATCCGCGTACGCCATGAGGCGGCTGATGACCTCGCGGTCGATAGCTTCAATGGCAAGCTTCTTGCCCACCGCATTGCCATCATGACCTTCTGAGTCAGGCGCCTCGACATGGATAAAGACGATGTCGCAATCGTCAAGCATAACCAGCGCGGCATCTCCCTGAGCTGCATAGTCGTTGTCCGGGCCGTCGGTGATGCCGTCAAAGTGATAGGTGCGTATCGACGCAAGATTGGCGATGCCATTCAGGAGGTCAACCCCGCTGAGCATGCCGGCTGCCAAGCCCTCATATACGGTAGAGAAGGGTTCCATGCCAGCCGGACGTGCACCAGGCCAGAACGCAAAGACATCGGTTGCGATCATCTTGCCAGAAGCGCTCCGCCGCGCATTCGTGGGGCTTGCAGCCAGAATCGCCTTGGCGCGCGCACAGTAGTCAGCGATCAGGGCGACTTCCGGGCCTGTTGCAACATGGGAGGCAACGAGCTCGTCGGTCATATTATGCGCTGCTGGAAACACAGTTTCCAGCAGCGCATTGCGCCCTTTGACCACCAGGATACCACGAAAGCCTGTACCCGCATGCAAGGTGAAGGTCTCGTCGTTTAACTCGGCAGCCAGCTCGCCGAGCAGGGCCTTGCCGTCCTCCTTGGAGATATTGTCGGTAGAGTAACTCACCATGATGCCCTCCGGGGAGACATGCGAGAGATTGAGCCGCAAGGCGACCTCGTCATCAGCCAGTTCTATCCCGAGGGCTGCGCCTTCGATGGCACCCCGCCCGATAAGGCAAGCAGCAGGATCGTAGCCGCAAATGGAGGTACATGCGATGTTGGATGACGGCTCCAGACCATCGGGCACATTGCGGGCAAGCCCCACAACGCCACTCCGTGCAAGTGCGTCAAGATGCGGCGTATAGGCAGCTTCCAGTGTCGTGCGTCCTTCGAAAAGGTCAAGCGGAGCGCCCGAAGCTCCATCGAGAATGCAGATAGCGTACTTCATCCCTTACTCCTTCATCGTCTATCGCTTCTGTACCAGTCAATCCCTGACAAGTACGGTATTATTATTGCATGGACACGAACGCATTGGTTTATACGGATTATACCAACACCTACTTCGATACACGAGGTTTTGTCGCGTGCGGTAAAGGACCCACCTTCACCGAGACGATCATCAAGGGTATCGCGCCAGGGGGCGGCCTGTTTGTGCCGCAGGTGCTGCCATATGTTACGCTTAAAGAACTGACAGCGCTCATCACCTGCCCGTATCCCCAGCTTGCAGCGTATGTCTTCAAGCGCTTTGGCGTCGATTTGCCCAACGAGGTCATCGATGCACTCATGGACACGGCATATGGCGATAATTTCGACGACCCTGCCATCACGCCCGTACGCACACTTGCGCCTGACACACATGTACTTGAGCTCTGGCATGGTCCCACCTCTGCATTCAAAGACATGGCATTACAGTGCCTGCCGGTCTTCTTCTCCGCTGCCATCGAGCAGCTGCAAATAGCAGCAGAACCAGAGCCAACAGAGGACTTCCTCATCCTTGTCGCAACGTCAGGGGACACCGGCAAGGCCGCGCTCGAAGGTTTTGCCGACCGCGCACATACCGGCGTTATCGTCTTTTATCCGCATGGTGGCGTCAGCGACATCCAATTCAAGCAGATGGCGACGCAACTCGGCGGCAACGTGGGCATCTTTGCCGTGCGCGGCAATTTCGATGACTGCCAGACAGCCGTCAAAGGCGCATTCTCCGATGATGCCTTCAATGCCGAGCTTGCAACAACGCATCGCCTGCGCCTCTCAAGCGCTAACTCCATCAACTGGGGTCGCCTGCTGCCACAGGTGGTCTACTACATGAGCGCGTATCTCCAACTCGTCGCACGCGGGGAGATAACCTGCGGGGATAAGGTCGATATCTGCGTTCCCACAGGCAACTTTGGCAACATCCTCGCAGCGTGGTATGCAAAAGAGATCGGTGTGCCGATAGACCAGCTGATCTGCGCCAGCAACGACAACCGGGTACTCACGGACTTCATCAACACC
>WQXX01000198.1 GCA_009781535.1 Coriobacteriia bacterium
AGTGGCAAGACAGCGTGCTACAGCGGTCAGGTTTCTGGCCTTTGTGGTGTGTCAGATTGGCAGGATGCGTAGGTTCTGGGCGACAGGAGCGTATATACAATACGTGACTGAGCCTAGGTTCTGCGCATCGTGACAAGATGGCGTGCCACAAAGGTCAGGAGGCTTGGGCGCTCATCAGCGGCTCCTTATGGCTGCTTCCGTCAAGACCTGACCAGGTTCGGAACATGGTGCCGCCCAAGCCTGTTGTATTCTCTCACACTGCGTGCGAGTGTGCAAAAGGAGAGATGTGGCGGTTGTTGTTTTTCGGGTTAAAACGAAAGAGGGAAGAGGGATTCGTTGTCCTCGATGCTGCTGAGCTCAACCACGCCAGTCAGGATATCAACGTATTGATACGACTGACGCATGACGCGCCCACGCTTCTTTTCGACTTCCATGATGAAAAGCTGAGGATGAGCTTGGGTGAGAACCCCTTCGCACTCGATGATCCTCGAGCGCCCCATATTAGCTTTGACTTTCAAACGAGTGCCTGTATAATCCTCAAGCTTACCGCGGATTCTATCCACGATTTGAGCCTGCTCTGTTAATTCCATAAATGATACCTCCAGCAAGTTGCCTGACGGGAGGAATTATATCACTTTTTTTAGCAAATTATTACCCTGAAGAGCATCTAATTCAGTATCTTTTCGGTGACCGATGCCTGCATTCCCGCAGATGTCGCGGGCAGAAAATCGCCTTTACTGCTGAGCCATCTGCTCCTTGAACGCAACGATTTTTGCCCGATATTCTTCATCGGAGGCACCGAGGATCTGCACCGCGAGGATGGCAGCGTTTTTGGCGCCGTTGATGGCAACGGTTGCCACGGGCACGCCGGTTGGCATCTGCACCATTGACAACAGAGAGTCAAGACCACCCAGATCGCTGGTCTTCATGGGAACGGCGATGACCGGCAGTGGTGTATAAGCCGCCACAACCCCACCGAGATGCGCCGCCTTGCCCGCAGCGGCGATGATGACCTTGATGCCCCGCTGTGCGGCTGTCCCCGCCCAGTCGTGCACCTTCGCCGGGTTGCGATGGGCGCTCGCGATAAGAAGCTCACAGGGCACGCCGAACTCCGCAAGCTGCTCCTCGCATGCCTTCATTACCTCAAGGTCACTTTTCGATCCCATGATGATCCCTACGAGCGGCTCAGCCATGATGTTCTCCTGTCAATACCGATGTCCGTTTTGGTGCTGCATTATTCTATCGTACTCTCGCGTTCCCTTATTCGTGGCTCCACGCTCAGCAGCCAAAGAGCAGGCGCTCTTCCGGAGGCAACGACGAACGGGCGATGTCACGCACTCCGTTGACGCCGATGAAGAATTGCCGCATCAATGCAACAAGCAGATAGCGTCCCTTTGGTGAAAGCGTAAGTTCGTCAGGTGTGTCAGTCGCAAACACGCCGGCGGCTTTGTAAAACGCATACTCGGCAGGCAACCCGGCGGCAACCGAACAGCCAAAATCGCGCTCCCACTGGCGCTTGTCAAGCCGCATTCCAAACAGCTGCATCATAAAGCGGTAGCGCATGCGGTCATAAGGCCGAAAGTCAACCTTGCCGGCAATGCTCATCCTGCCTTCGTCGATACGTTTAATGTATTCGTTGATACTGAAGGTGTTGACGTACATCGAGCCGCCAAGATACGAGAAGCTGCCCGACCCGATAGCAGGATACTCCTCATAATCTACGATGTATTCGTCGATCATCGCGCTTGAGCTCGCGTTGAAGGTCCAAGCGCTCCCAAAGGTGAAGGGGGCGTTGCTCCCGGTGGAGAAGGAGGTATTGTTCTCGGTGGAGACTCTCTTGTTCCCTGTCAGCGCCTCGTTGCTCTCCACCAACACCTCGTCGCCCGTTGCTTGCGGCTTGCTGCTCCCCACCATCTGTGTCTTGTTGTTCGTTGGTTGCGACTTGCAACTCTCCCCTGTCAGCACCTCGCTGATGATCTCATAGAACCTTTTCTCGCGCACATAGTCCACCTTCCCCACCGTGCGGGCAAGCGAACGCTCCACGACAGGCGACGCCATGAGCGGATAGAAGGTGGTCTGAGTAACGCCGCTTTCGAGGATGCAGGCGAGGTCGTTGATAAGCATGTCTTCGGTCTGGCTCGGGAAATTGAAGATCATGTCGGCGTTGATGGTCTTGAAGCCTCCCTTTGCCGCCAGGTCTTGGAGCATCTGGAGCCGGGCGAGAATCTCCATTCCGGAGCCGTACTTGTCGTAGCGCTCCATCTGGCGCAGCAGCCCATCGTCAAAACTCTGCACGCCAACCGACAGCCTCTGGACGCGACCGGTGAGTTGTTCGAGGTTGGCAGGTATGAGGTGGTTGGGGTTTGTCTCACAGGAGACTTCCTCGATGGAGAACAGCTCCCTTGCCTCGTCGATGAAAGCGCAGAGCTCGTCGATAAGGACCGTTGGGGTGCCGCCTCCCAAATACATGGACTTGAAGTCGTAACCGAGTTCAGCCAGCATTCGCATCTCTGTTCGCAGCGCCTTGAAGTACGCCCGGGCGCGCTGTTCCTCAAACGGGAAGCGATTGAACGAGCAATACGGACAAAGCCGTTCGCAGAAGGGGATGTGGGCGTAGAGCATGTAATTGCGCTCATGCGCGGGAGCAGAAGGTTGCTGGATGGCTGGCTCATGCGCGGGAGCAGAAGGTTGCTGGATGGCTGGCTCATTCGTGGGAAGCTTCGTGTCCGTTTGGGTGGAGGCTTGCGAAGTGTGCGGTTGCGATACAGATGGTTGCGGGGCGGGGCGGAA
>WQXX01000199.1 GCA_009781535.1 Coriobacteriia bacterium
CTCTCCTTCTGCGCTGGAAGCAGGCTCTGCTTCGGGTTCTTCATCCGTGGCTTCATACTCGATTCCGATGATTGCCTGCGTATACAGGAACTCAGTAAGAGCATCAGCATTATCAGATTCGTAGAATTCTGCAAGGAGGGCATTGAAGGTAAGCATGTGTCGGTCAGGAACGATCAGCACTCCGGCGCCATGCTCAATGAGCACCTTGTTGGCTGCAAGTATTGCCGTGCGTTTATTGCCGTCCCAGAATAACTGCTTTCGGGCAAGCCAAGCGAAAAGGGAGAGGGCTTTATCAGTCGCCGTTGTCTCACCGGACAGAAGCTCGGAAAGCTCTTGTTCGACGATAGGACAAACAGGGATAGGCGGGACATACCTGACTCCGCTGATCCCGACCGCCCCTGTCCTTAGCTTCCCACAGACTAATGCCTCTCGAAACGCGACCCTTGCCTGGATCTCACAGAGCAAGTCGATGGAGAGAGGCAAATCGATGTTTTCCAGGAGGTAGCGCCAGGCATCACGCATGTTCAGGATTGCCTGTACGTCGCTGAGTGAAACTCCTGCAACATTTATGCCGTTGAGGATAGTCTGTGTCTGCGGAAAGGTGACATTGCGATTCTCCATCCTCATTCCCGAGAATATGGATTCGCTCCAATGTTTTTTCGCGAGAAATACGTTCTCGTCTCGTGTGAGGTGATATCTGTCCTGCATGGTCGCTCCTATGTGTTTGCTATTGAAAACTGAAGTGCATTATAACTCACTCACTCACTCACTCGCAAGAGGATGATGTGTGCCGGAGGAGGGAGTAGATACCCATTCTTCTTAGAATCTTATCGGTGTTGACAGATTTTTCGTAGATAATGCCGCAAAAGCACGCAAAAGGACGATTCCCAGCATGACATACTGCGAGGTGTTTCAGAGAAACTTGGGATTATTCTTCCTGCATCTCATAAACAAGCCATCTACCAGGGACTTTAGAGCAGGATTCTTATGCGACTACCAAGGAGCGGTGTTGAAGATGGTCATGGTTCAATTCATCAATGGCTCGAATCGTCCTTTTGCGTGTTTTTGAGGCAAGAAGTCCCGGTTTTGTGTCAAACAACCCAGAACAGAACGTCCATACATCTTGCTGATGAGCTAAAAGAGATAGATTTCCATTAGAAAAGCACCTTTGTCCGCACGCGAAGGATGGCAAAACCTGGCTTACGTATCCAACAGGAAATCGGTAAGCAGGACTATCTTGATGCCATCGTGAGTTGCATGGCTGTCACGGTAATTCGTGATAACAAGTTTCTCATGGTTGTCGCGGATCTTACGAAGCGGCTCCAGCTCGCGTTCCCTTGTGCTCGGGTCATTCATGGATTCCGTTACTTGGATATAGCGTTTTTCGTGTGTGTTAGTGGCGATGAAGTCCACTTCGCGGTCTCCAACCTTGCAAATCGCCACATCGTAACCTCTGCGGAGCAGCTCGAAGTAGACGATGTTCTCAATGATGTGCCCGGTGTCCATATCGCGAAAACCGAGCAGATAGTTACGAAGACCGATGTCGACGATATAATATTTGCCAAGTGTGCGCAGATACTCTTTCCCTTTGATATCAAAGCGTTTGATCTCGTAGAAAACAAATGATTCAAGCAAAGCGCCAATATATGCTTGAATGGTTTGCACAGCAGGCTTGCCCTTGCGGTCATCGTCATCGAGCAGCCTTTCATTCATCAACGTATTACACATGGAGGTTATCGAGGTACTGTTGCCGATATTGTCCGCAAGGAACATGATGATTCTTCTCAGCAGGTTCGAATCAACGATTCGGCGTTGACCCCTGCGTTTCTCACGTTCGAGTATATCGCGGATCACGACAGTGGAATAAATACTGTCAAGGATTGCCAGCGCCTTCGTGGTATCCAAGCCCACATCTGCGATTCCCGGCATACCGCCAAACTTCATATACGCTTCCAGCAGCTCTCGCGGTTCGTAGCTTTCGTTATCGGCATCAACTATCCGTCTGCGCATACCCCCGGCAGGACTTTTTGCCTCTCTGACCGTATAACCGTGGAAGTCAAGGAACTCGCTGAATGACAGAGGGAGCATCTTGATCTCAACACACCTTCCCGCAAGGTAGGTAGCGTATTCTGATGAGAGCAGGTAGGCATTCGAACCGGTTACATAGATGTCGCAGTCAAAATCGACGCGAAAGGAATTGACTGCGTCTTGCCATTGATCGATCCGCTGTATTTCATCAAGAAAGAGATAAACGCGCCTGCCTGCAGGAAGATGCCCTTTTACATATTGATACAGCATGTCAGCGTTCATCCTGCTGAACTCCAGGGATTCAAAATTGATCTCAATGATCTGCTCATCTGCAACACCGCTCTGACGAAGATGCCGCACCATCAATTTCATCAGGCTGGATTTGCCACAACGGCGGATTCCTGTGATGATCTTAAAAGGTTCGGTATCCTGAAACGCAATCAACTGGTTGAGGTAAAGGGCACGATCGCGCAGTTGGATTTCATTCTTTTTCATTACAATCACCTCCGACGAAACTATACCACAAACTTTAAAAATTTTGAAGTTTGTAGTATGGATGTTGAAAAACTTTCAAAAACTGAAAGTTTGTAGTATGAATGCTACTAACGTAGTGAATAAAATGCGTGTAGCGTAGCTGCAACGTGTGCTAGAACCATGCTCATTATAGGATTGTAAAAACCAAGAGGTATCTCGTTTATTGCAGAATAACTACGTGAATGGGCGTTTATCGGCTTGTTCAGGTTTTGAGCTTGCCAA
>WQXX01000200.1 GCA_009781535.1 Coriobacteriia bacterium
GCCTTGCGCTCCCGCTTGGCGCTTAACAGCTCAAGCTCGGCTTGCTCGCACCCTTGGCTGTAGATGCCTGGACGCATAATCGCGCTTCCCGACGAGAGGAACAGGCATTGCTGGACGAGTGCATCCAACATCTCCCTGTCATGCGAGACCAGCAAGCCTATACCGCGAAAGCCCGCAAGTGCCGCCAGCAGCAGACTTCGTGTTGGTGCGTCGACATGGTTGGTGGGCTCGTCGAGTGCGAGCAGCTGCGGGTCCTGCCAAAGCGCAACGGCAACCTGCAGGCGTTTGCGCTGACCTTCCGAAAGGGTATCGTAGTGCCAAGCCCAATCATCCTCGATACCGAGAAGCGAGCGGATACGTAATGCCTCAGTCGAGAAGTCCATGACAAAGTCATCTGTCGATGCAGGACGCAGCTCGGTCTCCTGAGCACAATAGACCCCGGCAATGCGCGGGGTGATACTGCCGCTTTTTGGGCTGAGCAATCCGCATGCAAGACGCAACAGGGTGGTCTTGCCGCTGCCGTTATTCCCGACAATCCCCGTCCAACCCTTGGGAAAGGTCGCGATGACAGGACCGAGCGCAAGCTCGGGGGAATCCTCATAGCTATAGCTTATGTTTGTAAAGGAAAGTTGCATATAAACCTCCAATGATCAAGTCGCCAGCCCTCAAAGTTCTTATAAACCCTGAAAGCTATCTGCCGGATTTCAAGCGCTTAACAGGCGCTACCGGGAACGGTACTTATCGTATGGAGGGGCACATCTTCTTGGTATCTCCTTTGCAGAAACGTGTGTTTGATAATAGTACCAAAACTGTGCCAGTAAATCCTCAATGACGCAGCTTGAGCAGCAAACAGGGGTCCGCGAGTGATTAAGCCCGAAAAAGACTTGTCCAGAGCACCATCTGCGGAACGGGCCATAAAAATGGCTTTTCTTGTGGAGAACAGTCATAAAGAGAGTATACTTACACTAGATGCGAAACGTGAATACTTTGAGCATGGTTGCCGCTCATAAGAAAGCGGCGAATGTCTACAAGTATTGCAATACAAAAACAGAAAGAGATTATTAATGACAAAGTATAGTATTGTTACGGAAAGTGCCGCGGATTTGTCGCGCGCAATGATTGAGAAATACGATATTCGCGTTGCTCAATTGCGCGTGGAATTTGGTGGCGAGGACTATTATGACAACCTGGTCTCCATGGAGGAGCTCACAGGCTATTATGATAGGACAGGGAATGTGCCCACAACCTCGGGAGTGGCGCCCGGACAGTATGTAGAGATCTTCGAAAGCCTCATAAATGAGGATCCAGATACGATAATCCTGCACATATGCACTTCGGCTCAACTGACGAACGGATATCAAAGCTCGATAATTGCTGATAACGCCACCACTCCGGTGTACCGTATCGATACAAAGAATGTCTCCATCCGGCTGGCGTTCATCGTATTGAAAACAATCGAGCTTATTGAGGCACAGCCAGAGATCGAACCCGAGGTACTGGTGGCCCGCATTGAGGAGATAGCGGCAAAGACGCGCTTCGCTTTCATCCCCGGTAACATCGACTACCTGCGGGCGGGTGGGCGTATTTCCAACGCTCAATTCCTCAGCGCGACACTTCTTAAGATCAAGCCGCTCATCGAGGTGATCGACGGTTTCCTGCTCTCAAAAAAGAGGTATAGGGGCTCGATGAAATTGGTCGTCCGCAGAATGCTCTCTGAATACTTCGAGAAGTTCAATATCGACAAGGACATGGTCCTGCTCGTCTACTCATGTGCCATCGACGAGCGCATCAAAGACGAGATGGAAAAACAAGTTGAGCTTGCGGGTGTTAAGAGCATTACCTGGCTTAAAACGGGCGGCGTGATTACCTCACACGCAGGCCCAGGCAGCCTCGGTATTGCCGGCATGGAAGTGTAGACTCTGAATCAGAGGAACCTTATTCTGTCCACCAGCTGGAGGAAGAAGTCTGTTGACCAGGCTTCAAGTTCCAAGCTGTCACACGCATTATGAGCCTTCTTCTTCCTTCCAAGCTTTCTCGAATCTTTCCAAAACAGAACTCATCCTCTTTCGGTCTTTTACGAACTGCCCGCTGAAAAGGTCGACTGCGATCAGGAGCAATATGCTGTATTCGTTTGCGGCAATAAAGCTCGCCAGGCTTTCGTACGCCAATGTCGGGTACGCGTTGATTATTTGCGAGAAGACCATTATCAGGACATAGAACAGATACAACGCTGCCTTGAAGGAGATAAAGGAATCCAGGATCCATCGAAAGTAGCGGCTGTTCTTCAGTTCCTTGAGAGCATCTTTCGACTTGACCAATGAGTCATAGAGTTTGAAATTCGACTCATCCCACACCAAGGCGATGATGATGAGGATGAGGTTTCCCAAATACGCCAATAGCAGGGAATAGCCGACAAGCCATGTGTAGACAAAGTACATCGCAAGCCCGTAGAGCGTGGTTGATAATAGCAGGAACAACACGTATTTGATTATCTTGATGAGTTTCTTGAGCATCGTTTTTCTCCTGTCCGTAGTATCGGGTTTTCATAACACCTGCAACTTCAGGGATCTTTCAAATTGGTCAGAGGAACCGTATTCTCTCCTCCAGCTGGAGGAAGATCGAGCTTATCTCACCCATCCTATCGCCTTCTCAAGATAAAGCAGGGTCTGTTGTTTTTGCCCTGTTTCTGCTGCTGTATGGATAATACTCAAATCCATTCCTGAAAGGCAATCGCTGTCGATTCGCATGAACTCGA
>WQXX01000201.1 GCA_009781535.1 Coriobacteriia bacterium
GAGGTATTCGTCGATCAGACCGTTGAGCATGGTCGCTGATATCGGGTTGATATGAACAGCCTCCAGCGCCGGTGCAGGCGCACGCTTCGCCGCGCTTGCGACAAAAGCATCACCAAAACCTTGCGGGATGATCATGATGTAGGCTGCCTGGTTCTGTGCTGTGGCATCCTGCATGGACAGACGCGAGTCATCTATCTCGATAAGAGTACCGTGCTGCTCGAGAAAAGCAGACAGCCCTTTGGACAGATCGCTGCCATCCCGGTTGATGATGGCGATATCCGGACGTTCGACCGTGAACTCGTCCTGCAAAGCCTCGGCATTACCCATACCGATGAAGATCGCCATGAATCCAAGCCCGACCAGATAGATCGTGATGTAGATCGGATGCTTGAAGAAGATCCGAAGTGCCGCTTTAAAGACCTGCATGGCACAACCTCCTTAGATGTTTCCGCGATGCCGCTTTAAAGACTTGCATAGCGCTGCCTCCTTACAAGAACCGTGGTGCAGGCAAACAGGACGGCTGCCATGATAAGCAGGTGGAGCACTACCAGGAAGAATTGGTCATAGCCGTCATAGAAATACAGGCAATAGAACAGGTTCGTCACTTGTTTTGAGGGGTTGATCATCTGGAAATAGGGAAAGACACGCGTCACCTCATCCGCAAGCCTCATACTGGCGTCGCCATACAGCCCCGCGAACAGGGTAAGCAGGCTTGTCATCCCTACCAGAATCCCCGCTTTGGGCATTTCTCCGAGTTTGGGTATAGCCCCCACACATGCACCTAAAGCCGTCGTCATCAAGGAAGCGACGACAAGCCCGAAGATACTTGCGACATCGCTGCCAAAGTTGATACCAAAGACGAATCGCAGGTAACAATAGGCGACAAGCAGACAGGCGAACGAGAGCATCCAGGTTGCAAGTATGGTCGCCGTGAGGGTCTTGAAACGGCCCGTCGCGCCAAGGGCGCGACGGGCCCCCAAAGGCGAAAGGTTGGCTTGCGTGCGGGTGACGGCAATCATGCCGATGTTGGCTGCCATGATCGACGCAAACCCGAGCAGCGCGTAGAAGTACCGGACCGAGGTCAGCGCGCGGTTTGCGATAACAGAGATCTCGCTGGTGTAGTTGGTGCGCTCAAAGAAATCTTCCAACAGCGTTGGGTCTGCCAGAGCCATCGGGTTCTTCTCGACCAAGGTCATAATCGTAGCCTGATTGCGGAGGTAGGTATCGAGGAGGTTTTTAAGTATCGTCCGGTTGAGCCCAGAGCGAAAATCGAGCGCGCCTGACGCGGTTATAAAGAGTTCCGGCTCACCCTTGCTGCTGACAAGAAAGTAACCGAGGACCGCTCCGTCAGAAAGCAACTGGGTAGCCTCATCGACACTCTTTGCTTTGCGCAACTCTAACACCTGCTCCTCCCCTGTCTCTGCCATCGCATCGACCATCTGGACGAAGGCTTTCGCGTCACGATAGTGCGCATCATCAACAACAGCGACGGGAATGGGCGTGAATTCAAAGGCGTCGTCAAGCCCGGTGAACATGAACGCGAACAAGGTGCCTAAGACCAGAGGGAACAGGATCGCCCAGATCAGGACGGTCTTTTCCTTAATGAGTGACAGTAGCGTATATTTAAGCGTGTTTAACATCGTATCTTTCCCATCTCTCCCATCTTGCTGATGCCCTAATATCCTCGCGCCTCATGCCAGGCTAGAGATGTGCCGATTGTTGCATGGGACCCGAGAATCGAACGTAGCGTATAGAGGATACGTGAGAGAGATTCGCAGGGTTCCAGGCTCAATTGACGCATTTCTAGTCGCGTAGCTCTGTGCCGGTAAGCTCTAAAAAGACATCGTTGAGCGTTGGCGGCTCGGAATACACGCGCCCGAAAGCGACCTGTTGCTGCTGGAGGAACTGGAGTACGGTGCTGAGGTTATGGGTGCCGCTTGTGCATGAGACCTCCAGTGTCTTGCCGTCGTAACTTGCCCGCTGCGTGCAGTTCAAAGTCTTGATGGCTTCAAGGATCTCATCAGATATGCCAAAAGCCTCGACTTGGATCTTCTCGCCCATCCCGATCATCGCCTTCAGCTCATTGTTCGTGCCGCAGGCAAGCGTCTGACCGTGATCCATGATCATGATGCGGGTACAGATCTCCTCGACTTCCTCCATGTAATGACTGGTGTAGACCACCGTCGTGCCCTCGCGGTTAAGCCTCTGGATACCCTCAAGGATCGCGTTACGGCTTTGAGGGTCCACCGCCACCGTGGGCTCGTCAAAAAAGATCAGCTCAGGTTTGTGGACGATGCCGCAGGCGATGTTGAGCCTCCTGAGCAAACCGCCCGAGAGCTTGCGGGGGCGGAACTTACGATAGTCCTCCAAACCAACGAACGAGATGGCTTCTTCGACAAGGTCCTTGCGTGTATGTTTGTCCTTGACGTACAGCGCGCAGAAATAATCGATATTCTCAACAACGCTCAGCTCCTCAAAAACCGCCACGTTCTGCGGCACGATGCCTATGCGTCGTTTGAGGTCATAGCGGTTAGGCGCCATGTCCTGCCCAAAGAGTTTGATAATACCCTTGTCGTAGGTGAGCAACTGCAGGATACAGTTGATAGCTGTGGTCTTGCCGCTGCCATTGGGACCAAGCAGCCCGAATATCTCCCCTTGCTCTATGTCGAGGTTGAGGTGGTCAAGGGCAAGCAGCTCCTTGTAGCGCTTGACGAGGTTTTCTACATACACAGTCGACATGGCTCCCCTATC
>WQXX01000202.1 GCA_009781535.1 Coriobacteriia bacterium
AAAAAGTGCGGGAGGGGTACACTTTTCGCCAGTTTATGAGACTTCCTGGCAAAAATTTTCGATAGTGTTTGATGGATGAGTGGATTCTGATCTCCGTAGTGAGCTTTGCAAGCGTTATTAACCCTGGATTTGCCGAGTTTTGTTGAAAGTGCTACGTAACAACCCGAAAAAGAGAGTCTCAATCAAACACTATCGAAAATTTTTGCCAGGAAGTCTCAGACCCTTGCTTGTTCTTGTCAGATCACGAGCATCCATGACCTTTTCGTCTAAAGTCGTAGACATCCTTTTTGACGTTGAGCTTTTTCCCGTTGATGATAACCGTCTCGTCGTCTTCCCATTTAATAGTATTCAACAGTACTCCTCCTTTTGGCACATTGCGATTGTACTCCCAATATATGGTCTTCTTTTTGCCAGTTATGTTATTTATCACTTCGCCTCTTGTTCCACCGGAAGAAAGCGCCGGACTGGTTTCGTACAGTTTGACTGTGTATGTGCCTTGCGGCGATGTCGGTTCACCGATGTATTCCCCTTGAGGCAAATTGTGCAAGCTGAGAAAGAAAAAATGGAATCCATAAACCAGAAGCAGGACAGTTGATAAGGATACGATTAGAACCAATGTGAGTCTCTTGTATTTCATGCTGTTGCCCTTCACAGTTGAAGCAGGAGAGAGACGGTTCATCTACCGCTATTCCTTGCTCTTTAGATAAGCGGAATATTGTGGATTATTCACGTATTCTCCTGTATAGAATTCCTCAAGCAACATACAGGTAAACCAAATGCCAACGCCTAATTCGGCAAGTTTGCCCAGTGATTCATTCGATAGATGCAGATGGTATTGATTGATGTCAGGATACGCAGAGATTTCTAGTTCGACACAGTGCTTACGTGACAATTCTCGAATATACTCCTTGTTTTCATAGAAGGAATCGATGAATCTGGCGATTTCTTCCTCTGTCTTGACATCATCATTTATTTCGATCTGAGCTGTCCAACGGTCTTCTTTGTATACTATTCTTTCCCCTCTATTGAAACGTTCTTCGCCTTTCTTATACGAATACTTGGGTGTGATATTCAAAGTCCGAGTAATCTCATCGAGATCAACGTTTTCACCTGAGACTGCTAAGTATACAAATTCCATCGTGCCCTCTTTTCCAAATGTAAACCCAATTGAAGGTAGAAGGGGGAGGTGCGGATCAAATAACCATAAGCTCGTGGGGTAAGGTTGTAAACGATTCGAAGCCTTTCTCGGTTACCACTCCGCAGTCCTCGATGCGCACACCACCAAGGTCGGGAATATAAACACCGGGTTCCACTGAGACCACGTTGCCAGCAACGAGCGGCGTGTTCTCTTTCGCAGCCAGGCGCGGCAGCTCGTGAACAGCAAGACCAAGACCGTGCCCGAGCGAATGGAGGAAGTTCTCGGAAAGCCCGTGGCTTTTTAGCACGTCGTTGGCACATTCGAAGGCTTCTGCCCCTGTTATTCCGGGACGGATGAACGCCTTGGCTGCATTGTGCGCCTCCAATACCGCACCATAGATCTCCTGCTGTTGCATCGATGGCGAGCCGATGCACAGCGTGCGTGTGGTATCGGCACAGTAGTCCTGATAGCGCGCGCCAAAGTCGATGACCACGAAATCACCGGGTGCAAGCGCACGGGTCGTGGGCACCGCATGGGGGTTGGCGCTGTTGGGTCCGGAAGCGACAATCGAAGGAAAGGCGACCGAATCCGCCCCGCCCGTGCGCATCAGGTATTCGAGCTCAGTAGCGACCTCGATCTCGGTGAGACCGGGGCGCAGCCACTCAAGCAGCTTGTTGAATGCGGTGTCGGTTATCTGCTGCGCTCGCCGCAGTAAAGCGATCTCGTCAGGGTTTTTGATGGCACGCAGCTTGAGGATAAGGCTTTCGCTCTCGACAAGCCTTGCCTTTGAGAGTCCCGGATACGCTTCGTCGTTAAGCGCTTTCTCAAGTGCGCGGTATTGGTAAAGTGGAAGGTCGTTTTCTACGAAAACGCTTAGGGGCTCCCCCACTTTGACCTTCGCCAAGGTTGCCAACACACGCGCAATACATGCCGCATGTGAGATGCGCTCGTCATTTATTTGCCAGATACCTTCCGTATCGCGACTGCGCATGACCCCAGAATAACGAGCATCAGTATGTAGGAACGCAAGGTCGGGTGTGATAAGGGCGACATGCGCCTTCTCAGAATCGAAGGTATAGTCCCAGCCGGTCAGCCAGCGCAGATCTGGATTTGCCGTAACAATGCAGGCGTCAAATCCCTCGGCACAGAATGTTTCTCGAAACGCATCAAGCTGTCGCATCATCTTGAGCCGCTTCATCGAGGTGTTGTGCGAGAAACGCCAACGCCTTGTGATAACTCACTGCACCCTCCCCTTTGAACTGAGCAAAGCAGACGTCCGTCATCACTGAATGTCGGCGGAACTCCTCGCGGGTGCTGATGTCACTCAGATGCACCTCAACCACGGGAATCGTGACAGCCGCAATCGCATCGCGCAGGGCGTAGGAGTAATGGGTGTGTGCGCCCGGGTTGTAGACAATGCCGTCATACATACCTGGGGCATTCTGGATGATATCGATGAGCTGACCTTCATGGTTGCTTTGTAAAAAGCTCAACTCGATTGCATCTGCTACGTCGCGTTTTGGATCAAGCTTGCGTCCAGGGTCAAGTTGCTCGCTTGCAAAACTGCCAATTGAACGGTT
>WQXX01000203.1 GCA_009781535.1 Coriobacteriia bacterium
CCAAGCGCTGCGGTCAAGTCGGTCATATTGCATTTCCACGCTGGTTCGACGATGTCATACTCCCAGGACCCCGGGATCAGCTTTGCTAATGCGTCCTTTGTCTGACCATGCAAAGACAGTAACATGATCCGTTCATAGAGCGCCTCGTCGTTAAGACCATCGCGCGAACGCCAGGTAAGCGCGCCGCCTTCTGCAGTGGTGAGGTTTTTTACCGCATGAAAGGAGAAGGCGGTAAGATCTGCTACCAAACCGGAAGGCTGCCCCTGATAGGCAGCCCCAAAGGAATGGGCGGCATCGGAAAGGACTATCGGGCGGTCAAAACACTCCTGCAAACTCCCCACTTTGGGAGAATAGCAAGGCACAGCGGCGTCGATTGCCGCAAAAAGCCGTTGGTAATCGCACATCTTGCCGGCAATGTCGATGGGGATGATCGCCTTGGTGCGAGGCGTGATAGCTTGGCTGAGCTGTGAATAATCCATCTCATAGGAATCTGGGGCGGTATCGACCATCACCGGCTGTGCTCCCACATGATAGATAACGCTTGCTGAGGCGCTGTAGGTGTAGGGAGAGGTGATGACCTCGTCGCCCGGTCCTATATCTAACGCCCGCAAAGCGCACTCAAGCGCTGCTGTTGCCGAGAAGAGGCACGCGACTTTGGCGGTGCCTACCGCCTGCGCGAGCGCCTGCTCGAATGCCTTCGTTCGAGGGCCGGTGGTAATCCAGCCAGAACGCAACGCCTGGGAGACCTCTTCGATCTCTTCCTCGGTTATGTCAGGTGGCGAGAATGCGATCCTCATGTCGTTTCCTTCTCAAGTCGATATCGCAAAGTTAACCGCTTTTTTATTCACCGGTATATCCTACAATAACTGACGGCTCAAAGCTTTGTCTGTGGTATCATTTCGCAGATATGGTTTGTCGGACGAGGTCCCGAGGTCTCATATAGTATGAGTAACTTTAGAGAAAACCTGCGCCGTGACGGCTTTGTGCTCCAGTCATTGGTAAGCAAGGATTTTAAACTCAAGTATCGCCGTAGCGTTCTCGGCGTGTTGTGGAGCGTCTTAAATCCCTTGCTTATGATGATTGTTCTTTCTGCAGTCTTCTCCTTTGTCTTCCAGCGCGACATCGACAATTTCCCTCTGTACCTTATTTTAGGGCAGACGGTCTTTAACTTCATGATTACTTCGACAACCTCATCAATGACTTCAATCATCGACGCCTCCAGCCTTATCAAGAAGATCCGTATCAACAAGACCCTGTTTCCGCTGGAAAAAGTCGCTTTCGAGGTTTTGAATTTTGCTATCTCCCTGATAGCAGTCGTCATGGTTATGGTCTATTTCAAGGTTATGCCTACCGTATCCATTCTTTTCCTCCCCCTGTTGCTCATCTACCTCGTCTTCTTCTGCGCAGGCCTTTGTTTATTGCTATCTTCTTTAGCAGTTTTCTTTCGCGACGTCATTCATCTGTGGACAGTGGTAACCCTTGCCTGGATGTATGTTACCCCCATCTTTTATCCATACGACATTCTGCCTGAATTTATGCAGAGTATTATGCAGTTTAATCCCATGTATCACTTTGTAACGTATTTCCGCGAGATAGCCCTGTGGCATGTCATTCCCAGCTTGGAACGTAACCTCGTCTGCTTGGGCTGCGCCGTTATCATGTTCGCACTCGGCATGTTCGTCTTCCGCAAGCTCCAAAAGAGATTCATTCTGTACGTCTGATGATGGCATTGAGGTAGACGTATGAACATACTCAAGCGGCTTAAAGAACGTATGAAAACCAATGCAAAGAGCCAGACACTCCTGAGAGACCCGGATAATGTCGCTATTAAGATTGACGGTGTGAGCATGTCATTCAACATGGCAAGCGAGCAACTCAACAGCCTGAAGGAGTATTTCATCAAGCTTGCCCGCAGGGAGCTCTTCTTCAAGGAGTTCAAGGCGCTCAAGAACATCTCACTTGAGGTTCAATATGGCGACGTCTTTGGCATCGTCGGCACCAACGGCTCCGGAAAATCAACGCTTCTAAAAATTATCGCTGGCGTCCTTGAGCCGTCACAGGGGAGCTGTGTGGTCAAAGGCCGCATCGCCCCGCTTATTGAGCTGGGCGCTGGTTTTGACTATGAACTCACTGCCCGCGAGAATATCTTCCTTAACAGCGCCTTGCTCGGATACAGCAAGCAATACGTCAAGGAGCATTTCAACGATATCGTGGACTTTGCCGAACTGCATGACTTCCTCGATCTGCCCATGAAGAACTATTCCTCAGGTATGGTTGCTCGCGTCGCCTTTTCCGTAGCGACAGCCATCGTGCCAGACATACTTATTGTTGACGAAACCTTATCCGTAGGCGATATGTTCTTCAGGGAGAAATGCGAGAATCGCATCAAGCAGCTCATCGAGGAGTACCACACAACGGTCCTGTTCGTTTCTCACAGCATCGACGACGTCGAGCGGATCTGTCAGAAGGCAGTCTGGATCGAGAAGGGCGACATGCGCATGATAGGCGACGCCGCAGATGTCTGCGCGGCTTATCGGAACATGATGGAGACAAAGGAATAAGCTCTTCCGCTACATCATCTAAAGCCGATACGACGCCAAAAGGCTTTCAGGATTGTAATTGGCGCCTTGACAAACCGTTTGAACCCCGTGCCCATCTCAGGATGCCGTAGGTACCAATACAGCGCTCGAAAC
>WQXX01000204.1 GCA_009781535.1 Coriobacteriia bacterium
CCATCGCTCAATTCGAAGACCTGCTACGTGAGCTTCGTGAGATAGCTGCAGCGGTCGGTAAAACCATCGAATAGTCGATAAGAAAGCCGGATTATTCAGTGATACCATCTGACGAGCAGCTTGCCGGACAACACATGTTCTCGATCTACAGCCTTACCTGTAGGCCCCGGATCGAGCCCGGGGTGACAACTTGGAAAAAAGCCTCGACCAAGCCCGGGGTGACAACTTGGAAAAAAGCCTCGACCAAGCCCGGGGTGACAAGTTATGTCGTTTGACCTTGATGCTTTAAATCCCGAGCAACGAGAGGCGGCCCTTACCACGGAAGGGCCGCTCTTACTGCTTGCGGGTGCAGGAACGGGTAAAACACGTGTCCTGACCTATCGCATCGCCCATCTCGTCCATGACCTCAATGTCTCACCCTACCAGATCTTGGCGATCACCTTCACCAATAAGGCTGCCAACGAGATGCGCGAGCGTTTGTCCGGCTTGCTTGCCGGCAGCCTCCGTGGTATGTGGGTGGCGACCTTTCATGCGATGTGTGTGCGTATGCTGCGCTCCGACGCACAGCGGCTTGGGTTTACACGAGATTTCAGCATTGTGGATGAAGACGACGCAAGGCGGCTTTTCAAGGAGCTGTATGCGACGCTCAACATCAGCGACAAGGCTTTTCCCACCAATGGGATGCGCGCGCGTATATCGACGGCGAAAAACGAACTGGTCTCATCAGAGGAATTCAAGGATACCGCAAAGAATGAGCACGAGCGCATCGCAGCCCGTCTTTATACTGCGTATCAGGAGCGCCTGCAGCGTGCGAATGCCATGGATTTCGACGACCTGCTGTTCAACACCTGCCGCCTTCTGGCAGAAAACCCAACGGTCCTTGACGCCTATCAGGAGCGCTTCCGCTATCTGCTGATCGACGAATACCAGGACACCAATCATGCCCAGTACCGTATCAGCCAGCTGCTGGCAGAGAAGTACCGCAATATCATGGTCGTCGGTGATGACGACCAGTCCATCTACTCATGGCGAGGTGCGGATATCCGCAACATCCTTGAGTTTGAGCAAGACTATCCCGAGGCAACGGTACTCAAGCTTGAGCGCAATTACCGATCAACTCCCACGATTCTTCAGGCAGCAAACGCCGTTATTGCAAACAACGAGAACAGGAAAGCCAAGCACCTGTTCACCGAAGGTGTGCATGGTGAGAAGATTGCTTTGTATCAGGCGACAGATGAGCGAGACGAAGGTCGCTGGATTGCCTCTGAGATAGAGAAGCTTCATCGCAAAGGGCGCGCCTATACCCAGTTTGCAGTCTTTTATCGTACCAACGCGCAGTCCCGCACCTTGGAGGATATGCTTTTGCGCGCCGGGGTGCCCTACCGCATCGTCGGGGGCACCCGATTCTTCGACCGTGCCGAGATACGCGATGTGATGGCCTATCTCAAATGCGTCATCAACCCTGCTGACGATATCTCTGTAAAGCGCATCATCAACACACCGCGACGTGGTATCGGAAAAACGACGGTAAGCAGGATCGAGGAGCTTGCCTCCCGCGAGGATTGCAACTTTCTTGAGGCGCTTGAGCTTAGCCTCGTTGAGGGTGATATCCGTGCCGCGACCAAGCAGGCACTGGCGGAATTCACCCAGCTATTCAAGGATGCCCGGCATTTTTCTGGGGAGTTGCGGAGCATTGTCGAGATGGTCATCGCACGTAGTGGGCTTGAAGTCGCACTCGAAGACGAGCGTACCGACGAGGCTTTGACGCGTCTAGAAAACATCCGCGAGTTTTATGGGGTTGCCCAGGAGTTCGACGAGGAGCATCGAGAAGGCCTTCTGGATGAGTTCGATAGCGAGCCCTTTGATGAGCCAGCGCTTGAGTCATTATTGCCAACAGGATTACAGCAATTAAGCCGCTTCATGGAATGGCTTGCCTTGCGTTCCGATCTGGACAGCCTTATCGAAGGTGAGTCCTATGTGACGCTTATGACGGTGCACTCGGCAAAAGGCCTCGAGTTCCCGGTCGTGTTCATCGCAGGTTTGGAAGAAACCATCTTTCCTCATATCGCCTCTTTCCTCGACGGTCAGCGCGATGCAGAGGAAGAACGCCGCTTAGCATACGTTGCCATCACCCGTGCTCGCGAGGTCCTGTATTTGACGCATGCTCAGACGCGGCTTTTGTATGGCACCACACAGGTCAACCCTCGTTCACGTTTTGTTGCTGAGATTCCTGTCGAGCTGCTTACCTTAAGCGGAGTGGGCTCTGATGGTTTCGCGGGTTTTGGATGGGAGAAGCGGGGAGACCGTCGCGGTATTTCAGGTTCCGGTTATTCTCAGACAGCTTCAGGCAGGTCTGGTACCTCACGGATGCTCGGTGGGTCTGCCGGAGCAGGAAGCACGCACGCTTCGGTGAAGACAAACGCGGAAACCATAAAAAGAGAGAATGTCTCTTTTGCGGTGGGTAATCAGGTGGATCATAAAGTCTTCGGACGTGGAGTCGTTGTCGACATCGATGGAGATGTGATACAGGTGCATTTCAAAAAACTTGATGAGACGAAGAAACTATTGTTGGGATATGCGCCTTTGGTGAAGTTGACATAGGTATACTATGCACATGGACGAATACCTGAACAATAATGAACCACAATTGCCCTCACCGGATCCTCTACCGCAGGA
>WQXX01000205.1 GCA_009781535.1 Coriobacteriia bacterium
TGAGCTTAACCGTATGGGTGCGCGCATCCGTATCGAAGGGCATCATGCCATTGTCGAGGGGGTTAGGCAACTCTCTGGCGCTCCGGTACGGGCGTCTGACCTGAGGGCAGGAGCTGGGTTGGTGCTTGCTGGTCTGGTTGCAGACGGCGAGACCACTGTTGGCGAAATCAGCCATATCGACCGCGGATATGACAACTTTGCCGCCAAGCTTCAATCTGTTGGCGCGCACATTACCCGTATCTGACGCAGGCTAATCCATCGGAACTGTTGTGATACATATGTCACCCCGGGCACGACCCGGGGTCTATCAGGTGAGTTGCAGGATTCATGCATACGTTGCCAGATAAAGCTGAGCTCAGATAAAACTCTTATCGATTCAAGACAGAAACCGAGCCCTTCATGTCGGCTACGTTACCTTGATCGCAGCCTCAAATTCATCGCCTACCATCACAAGCACATCGCCGTCATAGACAAAACGTCCGAGTGAAGGGATGATGCGGCCAAAGCCCAAACGCGCCCGGATGTCTTCCGCAGCTTCCAGGTCGGCATTCGTCTTATAGATGATCAAAGTCTCTCGGTATGCCCATGTGCTGGCGTTTCCGATTTCACCTTTCTGGTAACCGGCTATCACCAGCATGTCGGAGACTGCAGTTGCACAACCAGGAAATCCACAGCCATTACGCACATCAACCACAAAATCCGCCGTATTCACTTTGGATGCATTACCTGCCGAATGATCGGATAGAGGCGTAGTCTTTTTGGGTTTGTAGTTTTCGGGAACCACACCTTGACGGATAAAACCAAGCTCATCAGGATCAGGAAAAGCGCCAGCCTCGAGAGCTTCGAACAGCACCTTCATAGCTGAAATGTCAGGAATCTCATACCAGATCTCATTGACTTTTTCTGAATAGCAGGGTATCGAATAGGTATAGATATCCGTCTCCTTCATGCCACGCAGGTTTCTGGCAAGTGAGGTGATGTCTGTCGCGCTTAGAGTAGTCGACGTCATTTGACTGAGCTTCAGGACGGTATCGATAATGGTAAGCAGGTCAGAGGCAAGTGTTTGGCGTGCGATAGCTTGCAAGAAGGTACGCTGGTTGGCTTGGCGTTGGTAATCTCCGAGCGGTTCATAATTGCGGCAGCGAACAAAAAGAAGAGCATACTCACCTGTAAGTCGCTGCTCCTCACCTTTGGAGATAGCCGGACTAGCTGCATTATAGGCAGGAGCGTTCCAGTCGTAATTGTTGTAAACGTCAACCGGCACGTCGACCACGACGCCACCCAAGGCGTCGACCACGTCCTTAAACCCATTGATATTTATCTGCACATAACACGCGATGTCGATACCGGTGAACTCAGAAACTGTCTTGATTGCAAGTTCAGGGCCTCCCCATGCATAGGCGGCGTTGATCTTGTCCTTCCAGTACCCAGGGATATCGACATAGGTATCGCGTGGTATGGAGACAAGCGCCACTGTCCTTTGCCCTGGGTCGACGCGTGCAAGGATCAGGGTATCGGAGCGAGATTGTTCGCCAACCTCGTAGTTATCAGTTCCCAACAAAAGCACCCAGAACGGATCTGCGGGTTTTTCGCGCCCAACAAGCACCGTACTAAGCCTTACTAGATCGAGGTCTCTCTGGAAATTGCCCGTAAGCGAAGTCATGAAGACTAATATCGATACTGCGGCAGCGACAAGGACGGCAAAGACTACGACGAGCGTGGCGATAAGTATGTTCTTCTTTCGTGCACGCATACGCCTCCGCTTGGCATAACTCGATGCGTCTGAGAATCGTGAATACTTGTTGAGGATATTTGAAGGCTTTGAATGTGACGCTCTTGAAAGCGGCTTGCTCTTGTGGAGTGAAGCATAGTTCCGCCTGAGAGGTTTGCCATAATATATGCTTCCTGATGCCGTTGACATGCTGAGAGGTTCTCCTATAGCCTATGAGGCAAAATCGCGCTGGAATCCTTAATTGCTAAACAGTATAGCATTTATTTGTGTCTATGACTAGCTCATATGAAACAAAGTATAGCGGTTTTCCGGTTTTTCCCTGGTTTGGTTGGCAACGTGTTGCCTACGCTTAAGAAACACGATAATGCGATACTCATCTCGAAAACATGGTGCATACCAGTAAACGCGGCAATTGAAAACGTGGTGCATGTCAGGTCAAGGGTTAGGCAAGTGGGAAAACGTGCGCTCAACAAGACAGCTCGTAAAACGGTATACTGTACTTTCTAGGAAACGCCAATCGATTCTTCCGCGTGTTTCTTGAATTTGTATTACAAGAATGTTGCGACTTTCTTTCGGGGAGCCACAGGAGTACCATTCAGCAATGTCAACGGCATCAAGGAGCATGAATTATTATGAGCCACTCGGAGCAGGCTCTCGCGCGCTCGAGAATAACTCTCGCGCGCTCGAAAGGGGCTCACTTTCGTCTCGGAATGACTCAACAGCTCAGAAGAAAAAACCATCAAGGAGAAAATCACGCTCTCGCTCGTTGACAGCCTATGAAAAGTATTCACGGTTCGGAGAGACGAAGAGTTACGGAAAAAGACGGCGTAAACGCATCCGCAGAAGGAACGCCTTAGTCATTTCGCTTGTAACGGTGTTCATGATTCTACTTGCTGCCGTAGCAACAGTCTATATCTTCTTTACCTCTTTCTTGTCTTCAA
>WQXX01000206.1 GCA_009781535.1 Coriobacteriia bacterium
CTCAAGGTGCACGAGCTGCCGGTGGGAAGCCGCCACGCACGGGGCACCGCTATAGTGAACCTCCTGCCCCTGGAGGGCGAGGAGAAGATCTCTGCGATCATTGCTACCAAAGACTTCCCAGAAAACGAGTTCCTGCTCTTTGCCACCAGCGGCGGCATGACCAAGAAAACAGCCATGAGCGCCTACAAGAACTCGCGCCGTGACGGCCTCATCGCTATCAGTTTGCGCGAGGACGACAGCCTCATCGCCGTGCGAAAGGTCAAGGAGGGCGAGAAGGTCATCATGGTGGCTTCCAATGGCAAGGCTATCTGCTGGGCAGAGAAAGAGGCTCGCGCCATGGGACGCGACACCATGGGCGTTAAAGGCATGACTACGCTTGACGACGACCGGGTCATAGGAATGGAGATTGCCCGCAGTGAATCAGAGCTCTTCGTTATCACGGAGAACGGTTATGGCAAGCGCACACCGGTGGATGACTATCCGCTGCACCACCGCGGCGGACAAGGTGTCTATACGATTCAGATGACCGAGAAGAAGGGTCCGCTCGTTGGGATGAAGATCATCGCAGCAGGTCAGGAGCTCATGATCATCAGCCAGGAAGGCGTGATGATTCGCGTTAAGTCCACCGATATATCCCTGCAAGGACGTGCCACTCAGGGCGTGCGCGTCATGAACGTGAGCGAGAGCGACCGGGTTACCGCCGTGGCGCGCGTAGCCACTTCACGCAAAGCCCCCAAGACCGATGGCTCCGAGCAGGACATGGGCGAAGATGATGACGAGAACGGCAACGGCAATGGCAATGGCAATGGAGACGGTGATGGAGACGGCGACGGAGACGGCAATGAGCCCGTCGAGAACAATGCTGAAGAAGAAACTCCCAAACTCGATCTCTAACACATCCGTCATTGCGGCCCCCGAGCCGCAATCTTCTCTTGTCGTCCTGCGCGTTCGGCGCGGGCGGAACAACCCAAGCTTGCTTGGGTTGTGTAGCAGCCGAATGTTGCAGGATCTACTCTGTCATCCGCGCAAGCGCAGCAAGGACCCAGAACGTGCACTTTTCTATTAAATTGCACCTTTCAGCCTCTTCAAGGTTCACAGACAACCGTTAACACCCAAAAAGCACACAAAGAGCAGAACAATTGCCGAATTTGCTATTCAACATTCCATTTCATAGAAAACTGAGTATAATAATACTAATGGCTAGCTTGTGGAAGATGTTTTAGCTGGCCAAAAGAAAAGCTGGTCGTAACAAACGGGAAACAATTCAAGCAAGTGCAGTAAAAGCTGGTCGTAATTCATGCTGGTCGTAATACCCAAATAAGTGTTTTTCAATATTTTTCCAGATGGGCCTTTTGTGGGAGGTGGAATTGGAAGGAGTCCAGACTGGAATAGGGGTGGCCAAAAACTTCACACCAACCGGTGAAGGGGCGATCACTACAAATCCCGAGTTTTGCCGCGCTGGGTGGAAACAGCAAGGCTGAAAACAAAGAACCCCAACTTCAGAATAAAAGAGGCACAGATTGGGAATTTCAGAGAAAGGTGGAAAATGAAGAAGCTAATTTTTTTCGTGATGACCGTTGCTCTTATGTTTGCTGTAAGCGTACCGGCATTCGCAGCCCCAGCGCCGGTATCCGGCGATCCCGCGTGGGATGTAAAGTACAAGAAAAAAGAAGGTGTAGATCAAACTTGTAAACTTGTCTCAGGCCCCTTGGGTGCAATCATAGACGGCGTAGTTCTCAAAGAAAACCCACGCACAGACGCTTCGGGCGACAAGATCCCGTCAAACGCGCACAGTGCGGACTATCCGGGTCTTTATTTCTATTGGGACGACAAGCAAAAGGATGACGGTGTACTGTTAGTAAAAGAAGAAGTTTTTAGTTTATTCGAAGACGGGAAGTTCATACTGACAGCAAAGGATTCAAACAACTATTGGGGTTATTTGATAGCTCCTTGGACGGCAGCTAAAGCGATTGATGGGGTATTTGTATATTACATACCCAAGACATGGCAATACCATGACGCCAAAGGCAAGCTGCAGAATGTTTCCTTGAAGAACATCAACATGGTCTTCATCGATGGTAAATACAAATCGGCTTGGTTTGAAATCGAGAAAAAGTGGTTTGACGAAGATGGCAATCCAATTGAGGGCATAGATGCAGACGATCTCAACGCACTGCTGACTTTCAACAACGGTTACAAGCTTGGTGAGAACGAGGTAAAGATCACTGATTACACTACTGCATACAATGGCAAGAAAATCACCGTGACCGAGGGTGCGATTCCCGGCTATAAACCACGGGTTGGGTCTCAAAACATAACCGTAAAGATTACTGATGAGACCAGACAGGTTGTTACTTTCAATAACGACAAACAGTGGGCTTATATCAAGATCGTGAAGGAGTGGGATCTGATTCCCGGCTCAGAAATACCTGCGACTGGGGCATTGTTCTACGTCTATAACGCTTCCGGTGCTCTTGTTAATGTCGATGAGCCAATTCCCGCAGGAACATATCAAGTTAAGTCAGGCGATGGTCCATTCAAGGTCGTAGAGCTGGCGATAAGTGGATTTACTGCTGACAAGGAGTCGGTGGAGGGCATTACAGTTGAAGCAGGTAAAACAGCAACCGTGACGTTCAACAATGTAGAAGACCGC
>WQXX01000207.1 GCA_009781535.1 Coriobacteriia bacterium
AGTTGTTGCCGCGCCAACCGGACAACCGCTTGCCGCAGCCCCCGCGGGTATGCCGAGTGTCATAGCTGAACCAGCACCACCAGCCGAATAACACTGATGAGCCCCATGTCGCCCCAAGCTTGACTTGGGGCCTAGTGGGAGAGCTGTTAGGCGACGTATGTCGTCCTGAGCGAAGTGAGCACAGCGAACGTAGCCGAAGGATCTAGCGAAAAAGTCATTGGATTGATTGGGTTGTCGCCCATGAAGTGTATGCATCGGTAATCGTACATTGTGTGTGTCCGACAGAAAACTTGTGTATTGTCTACCGCACTTACATTATCGATTGCTAATGCGCTGGAGCATCGTCGGACACATCTATGCTGCATGGTTGGCTACCTCTAGGCACCAGATCAAGTCTGGTGCGACATGAATCAAGTCTGGGGTGACATGGTAACGGTAGGATAGCATAGTATCCAAAATTGACAATTACAGCAAAATCAGCTAAAATATTAGCCATGATACAGACAGACTCTAAGACACCGGCTGAACTCAGGCGTGCAATCGCAGCAAATGTGCGAGCGCGCAGAAAGGCACGCAAGCTCTCCTTGAAGCGTTTATCCGAGGTTTCCGGCGTAAGCTACGGCTCTTTGAAGCGCTTTGAATCATCAGGCGAAATCGCACTTACTTCACTCATAAAGATTGCCATTGTGCTGAATTGCACGGATGCTTTTGAGCGCCTGTTCGCCGATCCGGGTCCTCAGACGATCAGAGAGATCATCGATGGAAACCTTTAGGATGCTTGAAGTCCGTATTGGCAGCAAGCAAATCGGTACGCTTGCTCTCTATCAGGGACGGCTTGCAGCATTCGAGTACACCGAAGAATGGCTGAATGATGGTTTTGCCATCAGCCCCTTCAGCCTGCCGCTCGAAAGAAGGCTCTTTATCCCCAAGCATGACCCATTCGATGGATTGTATGGCGCTTTTACGGACAGCTTACCGGATGGTTGGGGGCGATTACTTGTCGACCGCATGCTTCTTCGAGAGCACATAAACCCTCATGAGGTGGACGCGCTTAACCGACTTGCGATAGTCGGGGATTCCGGCATGGGAGCGCTGACGTATCATCCTTCTCACAAATGGCACTCCGCACAAGCCCGACTCGACTATGACAGGATGGCAGACGAATGCAGGAAGGTTCTTGCATCAGAATACTCAGACGATCTGGATGAGCTGTTCATGCTCGGCGGCTCATCGGGCGGTGCACGTCCAAAAATCCTGACGATGATAGACGGCGAGGACTGGATCGTAAAATTCCACTCATCAACAGACAGGCGTAACATAGGAGAAACCGAGTATCGTTATTCGCTGTGCGCAAAGAAATGCGGGATAGAGATGACCGAGACGCGACTGTTCCCCTCAAAACAGAGCGCAGGGTATTTTGGGACAAAGCGGTTCGACAGGATCAAGACAAAAGGCGGCGCCATCCGACGGGTCCATCTGCTGTCTGTATCCGCTCTGCTGGAAGTCTCCCATCGTATTCCCAGCCTCGACTACCATTCCCTCATGCGACTGACATTGGAGCTGACAAAGGATTTCTCAGAAGTTGAGAAGATGTACAGGCTCATGTGCTTTAATGTCTTCGCGCACAACCGGGATGATCACTCCAAGAACTTCTCGTTTATATACGATGAAGGGTCAGGTGCTTGGAGGCTTGCGCCTGCTTATGACCTTACCTACAGCAATTCGCTTGGTGGAGAACACGCCACATGCATCGATGGAAACGGACGCGACCCGGGCATCAGGGATCTTCTCGCGGTGGCAGAGCAGATTGGTTTGTCGAAAGCAAGGTCAAAGGAGATTGCTGGGCAGGTCCTGCAGACTATACATGAGGAACTCGGAGACCTGCGTCAGTATCAGTAACATATGCAAGTAAGTATGGGGGTTTTCCTACGATATGCCCAGACTTGAATACTCATAACCAGACGGTTTGTAGATCTCTACAAACCGTCTGGGGCTGATTGCAGGAACTGGTGAGTTCTCGAAGTCCCTGATATTCCGCGTAATGATAAGGTCGATCCTGTTGCGAAGCGCCATACTCGCAAGCAGCGCGTCCTCGTAGTCATCCATACTGCTTTCCAGGGCGCACTCGACATCGACTTGGCGTGCATCAAGTATTCCTGCAACAGCCATGAGGTCTGCAAGAAGCTGTTTAGCCTCCTGTTTTGACGCCAGGTTTCGTCGTGGCAGAATGTAGGCGATGTCTGTAGTCGATGTGACGGGAACAAAGACCTCAAACCCTCGCAGAAGCGAAACATCAAAAGCCGCATATGAATCGGAAAGGTCCTGGGTCTTTCCCAGAATGTCAATGATGACGTTGGTATCAAGGCAGACCCTCATTGGATGCCTGCCCGGAAATGCCGACTGAGACGTTCATCCCTGATCTGTTCAGGCGAGCTGTCTGAGGGCAGCCTGCCGATAAGACCTCGCAGAATTGAGCGCTTTTCTTCTATCCGCTCGGACGCGGAGTCTGTTTCTGGGTCTTTGAGGAAGACGGGGATGGTTTGCCGCGCGTCGAGATACCGGTAAAGCCCACGTATGGCATTGGTGACAGACATGCCTTCTCGCGCCAGCACTGTCTCGCCGCTCCTTTTCAGGTCTTGAGGCATTCGCAC
>WQXX01000208.1 GCA_009781535.1 Coriobacteriia bacterium
AAAGTGCGCCGTGCAGTCAGGCTTGACCTATGGTGAGATTGACCGCATCGACGGACTTGTGCGACGGGTGTTCGATGAACTGGGTTATACGGCGCCCGTGGTGGCCACCGGCGGCCTTTCGCACCGAGTCGTCAAGCTCTCGGAGACTATCACGCACATCAATGACGACCTGACGCTAGAGGGCCTGCGCCTCATCTTTGAGCGGCAGTAAGGCAAGAAGACGTCATTGCCAGCCCTAGAGCCAGCAGGTCGTGGCATCCATACTGCAAGCGCAAATGACAACACACGCAATCAACCGATACGCACACTGATAGCCCCCGGATCAAGCCCGGGGTGACAAAGGATAGCAGCTACTGGGCAAAGGGAATAAGACCTGTTGGATCAGTCGGAAGCAGGGGGAATTGATCGGTCGAAGAGCGGTCTTGACCATAGACGCCGCCTTGGGCTCCGGTGAGCAGCGCAATGACGCTATAACCTCCCGAGACGTCAGCCAGCATTGTCACACAGCTGATACCACGATTAAGGGCATTGCTGACCATATTGCTTTTCGCTGAATCGATATTGACCAACACTGCATAATAGCTCGCGCCATCTGCGACAGTCTTTGTTCCGACCAGCGTCTTAATGTCTGCCTTAAGCCACGTGGGATACGGTAAAAGCCTTCCCAACCCGCGCTGTTCGATTTCGCTTGTGATCTGGAGACCAACAGGATCGACAGCAACATTATCAGAAGTGGAAGGAAAGGTCAGGGTATTGATAATCCCGTTGACGCCATAGGGCATCTGCGCGGTTGAAACATAATGCAATGCCAATCCCTGCTCCCTGGGAGGGGCGGGATGACTCTCAAGAAGGGACCGGTAGTCAACCTCGATTGAGATGATGCCATTAAAAAGCATGAAACGCGTCAAGGGATAATGGGATTGGACCTGCTGCTCAAGATCTATCTGGGAGATGATCTGGTTGGAATTGACTCCCTGTTCGGAGTCATCATCATCCCCATCCTCAAGTGTAGAAGCTTCTTGATTCTCGTTTTCTATAGGCGAGCCGAAAATTCCTGACTCTTCATCCTCATCTCCAGGTTCCTGAGGTTTGTATTCAATAAGCGGATAGACATACGTCCATTCATCAACCAGGCGTTTGGCAATCGTGTCTTCATAACGCTGCCCTACAACCGGCGCGACGATCCTTTGCATCCGCTCAAGAAGCGCAGGGTTCCGTATGCCAAAGGAGGGTTCTTTGACCGTGATCTTGACAGTCGTCGCGCCGGAATGATCAAGAACTTCTCGAATCTCCTGGACATATGAACTCGATGCATTGGCCTCAGAGACCAGCAGGACTATCGTCCTGCCTTCAAGGCGACCATCCGCCCAATCTTCGAACAGACCCTGGGCAAGCGCGCTTTCGCTGGTAAGACGCCCGCGAAGCGAGGCATTCCGCGCAGTGAGGTCATCAAAACGCGCCAGCAATGAGTCAAGCATCTCATTGCTGGTATTACGGACGATGTCGCTCCCTGCAATAGCTGCACCAAGCAACAACCCGACGAGCAGCGAGGCAAAGATCGAGACGATGGTCACCAGATGGTAGCGGAAGTTATACATCAGCCTCCGAATTCCTCAGGGGCGCGTTGTTTGACAACGGTGGCAGAACTTGTCCCTTTCTCGTCTGCTGCACGGATTACGGCGCGACGTACCTTACCGTTGACTGTCTTGGGCAGCTCATCGATGTAATCGATGATGCGCGGATATTTATAGGGCGCCGTCTCACGTTTCATGAAGGTTTGGATTTCCTTTGTGAGCTGCTCACTGGGTCCAAAGCCCGGAGCCAACACGACTGTCGCTTTTACAGCCGTGCCACGCATCGGGTCAGGAACCCCTGTCACCGCACACTCACGCACAGCTGGATGTAGCATCAGGACGCTTTCGATCTCAAAGGGCGAGATACGATACCCACTCGACTTGATGACGTCGTCGTTACGCCCGACGTACCAGTAATGCCCATCCTCGTCACGCCAGGCAGTATCGCCCGTGTGGTACCACCCGTCATGGATGGCCTCGGCGGTCTTTTCCGGATTACGATAGTACTCGAGCATGATGCCTGGCGGTGGGTCGTTTACGTCGTAGGCTATGCAGATCTCGCCGGTCTGCCCAGCTTCCGTTTCTACGCCGTCTTCGGTAAGGATCTTCGTCAGATACAAGGGCATGGGCTTTCCCATCGAACCTGGCTTGGGCGTCATACCCGGCAGGTTCACAACAGTGGCTGTTGTCTCCGTCTGCCCAAAACCCTCGGTCAAGTACAAGCCGGTGCGCTTGCGCCACATGTCAAAGAGGTCAGGATTTAATGCCTCGCCTGCCGTGCAGCTGTATTCGAGCGATTCCAGGCTGAACGAATCCACGTCGCCCTGCATGATGAGGCGATACATCGTCGGCGGGCAACACAGGCTTGTCACCTGGTAGTGATCGATGATCCTGCAGATCTCATCACTATCGAAGCGGTCGAAGTCGTAGGCCATAACGCAGGTCTCCATAAGCCATTGCCCATAGAGTTTGCCCCATACCGCCTTGCCCCAACCGGTGTCGGCAATGGTCAAATGCAGGCAGCCGTCCCCCTTGAGGTTTTGCCAGTGCTTCGCGGTACCGA
>WQXX01000209.1 GCA_009781535.1 Coriobacteriia bacterium
ACTCCAGAAGATCCAAAGCCCTGATCCGCCGTGTCGCCTCATGGCCATCCATCTCTGGCATCTGCACATCCATGAACACCATCTCGTACTTCGAAGGCGCCTCAGAAAACATACGCAGTGCTTCCACACCATTGACCGCGCAGTCTATCTCGATGCCGGTTTGCTCAAGTAATGCAAGAACGATCTCGCGATTGACTTCCACGTCCTCAACAAGCAGGATGCGACGCCCCTTGAAAATATCGGTAGTCTCCAGTAGCGTTTCTTTTTCCACATGCTGCGGATTAACGCCCAAGCATGCATTGATGATGTCGACGATAGTTGAGGGGAACAGCGGTTTTGCGATGAAGAACGAGACCCCAACCGCTCGGGCTTCTTCTTCAATCACGCTGAGTTCTGCGGCTGATATCATTATGACCGTCGATTGGCTGGTCAAAGACGCGTTTGCTTTCAATCTCCGCGCTACTTCAACCCCGTCGATGCCCGGCAGCTTCCAGTCAAGGAAGTAGATATCGTATTCCCCCTTCTCCTTTACGATGTCAAGCGCGTCCTCGCCGCTGGCAACCACATCGCAATAGATGCCCAGCTCCTGCATCAATTCGTTAAAATAGAAGAGGATGTCCTTATCGTCGTCCACTGTCAGAATACGCAGGTTCTCTTTTTTCAGAGTCGGAGGCGCCAGGATGTGTCTCTTGTCCTTGCCACGTTGCAGCTGGACGGTAAAGATAAAGGATGAGCCTTCGCCAATCTCGGATTTGACCCAGATCTCTCCATTCATCATGTCAACGATACTCTTTGAGATCGATAACCCCAGACCGGTACCGCCGAACTTGCGCGTCGTGTCGTTGTCGGCTTGCTGGAAGGACTGGAACAGATGCGCTTGTTGCTCCTGGCTGATGCCGATTCCGTTGTCGATGATGGAGAATTGGAGGGTGCAAAGGCCGTTTGTCTCGCTCACAAGTCGGGTGTCAAGCGTGACGATTCCACGCTCTGGCGTAAACTTCACCGCATTCGAGAGCAGGTTCGTGATGACCTGTGCCAAACGCTGGTCATCTCCAACAAGGCTTTTCGGGATACTGTTATCGATATGAACATTGAACTCCTGATGCTTCTCGTCGATACGGAAGTTGGTTACATCGACGATACGACGGAGCATCTTCTCAAAGCTGAACTCCACCGTCGAGAGCTCGAACTTGCCTGCTTCGATCTTGGACATATCCAGGATGTCGTTGATCACGCCGAGCAGATGCTTGGACGCATCCCCGATTTTCGTAAAACAGTACTTCATCCGGTCGTAATCGTTTGTGCTCGCACCGATCGAGGTCATGCCGACAATGGCGTTGATCGGCGTACGTATCTCATGGCTCATGTTGGCAAGAAATTCGCTTTTTGCTCTTGATGCCGACTCCGCGATGTCCTTCAGCTCCACAAGCAGAACATTGTTCTGCTTGATCTCATCTATCATGAGCTGGGTTCGCTGGTTATTGCTGATGTTGATGAAGGTGATGACAAATCCCACATGCTGTTTGCGCTCGAAGACATTGTTCTTGGACAGGACATAGTATTGGTTCTCGTCATCTATTCGAAGCGTGATCTCTGCGTTAAAGATCTCGTCTGTCGGCGAATCAAACCTTTTTATCGCATCAGGCGGATTCTGTTCAATTGCGATGGACTCAAAAAAGTGTACGACGTCTTTGATTGTTGTCTTGTCGATCTCTAAAGCCAGCGAAGGAAACGCCTTCCTGAAGGAAGGATTGGCGTCAGTGATATACCCAGATTTGTCGATGATCAAAAACGCCTCAGAAAAGGTACTGAACAGACTCATGAAAGCAGAGCTGCGGTTGTCGAAAAGCCTGAAGCGCGCCGAATAGACGGAAAAGATGATGAACATGACGATGAAAGCGAAGGGGGTAAGATCGAATCCGAGGTCAAAGATCTCGAAGGTATAAAAAGCGTTGACGAGCATCGGCAATAGGACCGAAATGACAACCAGAGAGAGCAGCGGGGACTTCTTGATGTTTTTGAAGATATAGATAAAAAGGATGACGATGCCGAATAGCAAGGGGCCATATGACAGGAGAAGATGGATGGGAAACCAATTGCCCCCTATTGGGGTCAGCCCGTTAAAACCTGTGATGAATTGCTGATGTAATGGATTGGTAAGCAAGGCAAGAACGTCTATTGATCCAGCCGCGATCAGGATCCCGACCACCACACGTGAATGTGCGAGTTTGGATTCGGTAAAATGCAGGAAATAGACCGCAAGCACAGGGCAGATCACGCACCCCAATGTGAAGTAATAAGGATACACCTGCTGATATAATTCCTCGGGAAAGAAGGTAAAGATACCGTTGAAAAGCGCCCAGACCGAGACAATCAGGCCGAACACGAAGAATATCTTCAGGTAGGTATTATGCTTACCACGGAACCATATACTGAGCACCAAGAATAAAACAACATAAAAAAGCACAACAGACAGAAATAGAAAAAGTGTCCGACTTTCCATTTGATCCCCACCCTTATTGAGTTCTCCCTCTCATATGCCTCATTATACACGATTAAACCTGCAATACCCTGTAATGCTGTATGGAACTCCTGCTTTATGGATCCTGCTGTATGGAACTCCTGCTGTATGGA
>WQXX01000210.1 GCA_009781535.1 Coriobacteriia bacterium
GATCGGGTCATGGTACTCATCGTCACAGGAAGCGCACATCGTGAAGGAAGCCATCGAGGTAGCAGGGCGGTCGTAGGGCAGGCGGTCGATGATTGTAAAACGCGGACCGCAGTTCGTGCAGTTGATGAAGGGATAGTGATACCGACGGTCCTGCGGGTTATGCAGCTCATGCAGGCAGGCATCGCAGGTAGCAAGGTCGTGCGAAACGAGGGCCGAGACCGCACGCTCCTCATCAGATGTAAGGATCTGGAAGCGCGAAGACGTATTAGATGACAAAGCTACCAGAGTTTCTGAGAGGGCTTGCGGAGACTCAGGAAAATGGATTGCCACGTCGCGCCGCGAAACCTGCACTGACTCAAGCGTATGGGCGGCGCTCCTCGCAATGACGGTAATGTCCTCGATGCGGGCGGCGGGCGGCGCGTCACGCACTATAGCACGCTGGAAATCGTCCAAAAGCCACGGCTCGCCAACGACTTCGATGTGCACGCCATCGCTTGCATTGCGTACCCAGGCCGGCGGTCCCCTCTCCACCGCCAACCGGTAGACGAAGGGGCGCATGCCCACTCCTTGCACGATGCCTCGCACATGGATATGCCGCGCTTCTGTCGCCGTCACTTTTCTGTCTGTTCCCTTCACATCGACCTGGTGAGATACCTGTTTTACCTCCCGTCTTGCGATTTGCTTTCTGGGCAACAGCTCAACCAATCTTACATCTCTCCCGCTAGGTCCTTCGACTTCGGGCTTTGCCCTTCGCTCAGGACGACAGGGGATTAATCGGCGCCTCGCTAGAGGAAGCGGCCTGTTGTTGTAGCCGTAAGTCGTCCATGCTTGACCCCTTTGACCCCGAGGATCGCATCGGCAATACCGCGCACAATCTCGCTCTTGCCACGCATGACGATGACCTCAAGGCAGTTATGCGCATCGAGATGGACGTGCATGGCGCTGATTATCTTGTCATGATGGGTGTGCTGCACCTGGTCGAGCTTTCCCAACAGGTCGGAGGCATGATGCGAGAACACGATAGTAAGCGTGCCGACGATCTCTTGGGATGGGTCCTCCCATTCCTCATCGACAAGCGCATCACGCACCAAGTCGCGGATGACCTCAGAGCGGTTTTTTGCCAGCCCGCGACGCGCCACCAGATTGTCGAACTGGACAAGGAGGTTTTCCGGCATGGCAACCGAGAAACGAATGAGTTCGCCCATAGTGATCCCTCTCGATAAGATGTCAAACCGCCACGAAACAGCGAGCACTTCAAACTCGCAGCTTTGTACAAAACTTGTATTGGACTTGTAGAGTTACACCATCTCCACAGTTATGTTGTCTGACTTTGCGGCTTCATTCTCAACGGTGTCGTGTGCTTCCTCAAGCAAGGCGCGCACCTCATCCAGCAGGCTCTGCGCCTCCTTGAGCTTCGCGGCAGTCTTTGTCAGCTGGGCGTCTTCCACATTATGAAGGCAGCGGTGGGTCCAACGCCGCGTGAGCGCAACCACCTCGTCGATTTGCTCGATGGAGCTTATCAATTGGACGGTATTAGTGCCATTTGTGCACATGATGCTCTCCTATAGGAACGGCTCGAAATTCTTGAGCAGCTCTTCTTTGGGCATGGCGCCCATCGACACCTTTGCTGGTGCGCCGTCTTTGAACAGGATAAGCGTGGGGATGGACATGACGCGATAGCGCTGGGCAATTTCGCGGTTTTCGTCGACATTGAGTTTGCCGACGTACAGTTTGTCGCTCAGTTCCTCTGCGATCTGTTCGACGACCGGCGCAACGGCGCGACAAGGGCCGCACCACGCCGCCCAGAAGTCAACAAGATAAGGCTTGTCGGCTTGCAAAACTGCTGCGTCAAAGCTATCGGTGGTAAGTTCGGTTACATGTGCCATGACTGGTCTCCTTCCGTAATGAATCCTTGTGGATAGCAATAGGATAACACGAATGGATGAATTCGTAACCTCGGAAAAGCATCGTGACGCGAATGGATTATTGACGGTACTGCGACGACCTATGGTTCTTGTTCAAATAACTGGTAATGGCAGGCAGACTGATGATGCTCGCAAGCGGAATGAACTGCAAAACGATGAATACGACATGCCGCGCAGTGAATGCCTTTGCTCCACGGAGAAGCTTTGATTGTTTGAATGCCAGCGATATATCGGCTACCGCATACATTGAGGTTGTCATGATTACCTGATAGCAGATGATCAGCTTCAGGACAAGATACAAGGTGATAAAAACAGCCATCGACGCACCGAGAAGCAGCGGCGGCATCGGCCAGAAGAGCATGAAAAAGGAGGACACGTATCCAGAGACTGCTATCACAACAATCAGGATTGCCTGAATGCAGAAATAGGGCACCAGGATGATCTTGTACACAATAATCGACTGTCCCATCGGAAACCCAGAATTTGCAGTGTCTTTGCGCCTGTGATAGAAAACGAGCGCAAAGATACCATTGAGAACAGTCAGCAGCGGTATCGCCAGATACGAGCAGACAAGTAACAGGGCGTTGTTTTCTGGACCAAAGACAGCGTTCGAAAACGTTGAGTCATTTGAGATCACTTGATAGAGATAGACACTTTCGATGAAGCTGACAGCGTAGGCGCTGATAACGGTAAGGCAA
>WQXX01000211.1 GCA_009781535.1 Coriobacteriia bacterium
CACATGAACCGCTGACCCTTCTTATACCCTTTTTCCTTTAGTCGACGGCGACTCATGCCATATGCGGTACATATGATATTGTTGAGGATAGGTCAGAACGTTGTTTAGATAGATGGGATAATAAAGAATAGGAATACTTGATTTCACTGCAACAACTCCATTGTGGAGCTGACAGACTGCTGTTAGGTAGGCAGCGGCCTACATGATTGGTTAATCTCCCGCGGCGCTCTGCCCCACCAACTCACTGCATTCGTGTAACCCTTGGTGCCCCGCCCGCCCGCAGACCGCCGCTACTGCCCTGCAGCCCCCTGCCTTTTGCGAACGATTATTCTTGCAACCCATTGAAAACACTAGCTTATTGCCCCGATTCATGCTATACTGGAGATGCTAAATCAGCACTTTTTGTTTGCAAAGGGGCGTGACCGGATGTTCAGGGCGAATGTTGAGCACAACCAGCTCTCCATGTTGGACTCCACCCAATGGATGGATTCTAAAGTCCGTGAGAAACTGCGTAAATCGTGGGCTCCAATCTTCTACGAGCATGTCTTCTGTCAAATCGACGAAGAGCCCTTCTCCGTTCTGTACGGGACCACCGGAAACCCTAACTTCCCAGTCAACATCCTGCTTTCCCTCGAATATATCAAGTTTATGAAGGATTACAGCGACCTGGACCTCCTGGATGCTTTCTCCTTTGACTACCAAGTCAACTACGCTGTCGGTATCCACACACTCGGGGAGAGGAACCTTGCTGAGCGCACCCTCTACTATTTCCGAGAAAGGATATACGACTACTGCCTGAGTAACCCCGACGGTGAAGACCTTTTGTTCCGTCAGTTCTTGATCCTGCTACATGGTTTTGCTGATAAGGCCGGGATTATGATGGAAAAGCAGAGGGCGGACACCACAATGTTCATGAGCAACATCAAGAAAGCGGGAAGGATGTCGCTGGCGCACGATGTGCTGGTCGTGGCGGTGAAAGCTATACCGGAGGATTTGCGTACAGAGGCGCTCTCTAATGTGCTCAAGCCAGGCTTCAAAACCGATTTGCTCTTCAGAACGAAATCGCAAGACCGCGATAGCAAACTGACCACGATGCTGAACCTTTGCGCTGATGCGCTAAGAATTCTCAAGGCACTGCCTGGCGAGGAAGCCACTGAAGCGGGGAAACTTGCCGAACGGTTTTTAAATGAGCAGTCTATATTGGATCAAGAGTCCGGTAAGCTTAGCCCCAAGCCAAGGAAAGAGATTGCCACCGGTACCCTGCAGTCGGCGTACGACCACGACGCGACCTTCCGCCGGAAGGGTGATGTGAGCCAGAGCGGCTATGTGCTGGAAATATCGGAGACATGCGACAGGGAAAACCAGTTCCAGCTCATCACTGACTACAAAGTCGAACCCAACAACGTCAGCGACCAGAAGATAATGGAGGGTCGTCTGAAGCCTATCCGCAGGAACACCGGTTGTACGGATATGTACCTCGACGGCGGCTTCCATTCAGATGATGTCCATAAGATTGCTGCTGAGAACGATATTAAGATCCACCTGACTAACATGAGCGGGGAACAGCAGACGAAGAAGCTGCCAGTGTCAAAATTCACGATAGATATGGAGACCAACGTCATCCAGCAATGCCCCGGAGGTCATGCGCCTACCCAAGCTGGTGTAAGCGGAGGGCAGACGGTCGCACATTTTTCACATGAAGCTTGTGCCAATTGCGAACATGCCTCACGATGTCATATCAAAAAGCAAAACAAGGATTGCGTCGTACGTATCAACCTGAAAGCGGTGGAAGTTAGCCGTAAGCGCGAAGTGATGAAGGCTGGCAAGTTGGAAAACACAAGCATGCGCGCGGGAATCGAGGGAAGCAACTCAGCGTTGAAGCGTTGCGGGCTCGATAAGCTGGACGTTCGAGGGATTACCAAAAGCGATATTGTGTGCGGATTTATGACGACAGTCCAGAATATCAAGAGGTTTATCAAATACAAGCGGGGCGGCTACAAGAAAAAGCGCAAACCAGTGGGGGTACCTGCGCCCTGTTATACCTGAGAAAGGTAAAATGGCAGGAAAACAGGGTGGGGTTGTACTCGCTGCAGCGATAAAACCGGTTATATCTCGAAATTTTCTGTGAGTTTCTCAGTTTCTGTGGTTCCCGTTCGATTTTTCAGCAATTGAGGATAATCGGCGAAGCCGCGAGCTGGATTCTTGCAGTGGAATCACAGTTTACACTTATTCGTTCCGCGGTAAAGACACCCGTTACGACCAATGGAAGGAGTATAATCATAGTCATCCATATAAAACGTTCAACAGAGCGTTAGAAGCAATCGAATCGCGCAGAAGAGAGAATGATGCTTACTCATATAAATACTGCACATACAAGATATGCAAGCACTGGATAAGCGATTCGGATGATTACGTACATCATCTAAGCGTTGAGATAACAAAGGATGGACAGATAGCTTCAGAATGGAGCGGCAAGCGGTGTTTTGACGGGAAAACGGTGGATGCTTCACTATACGAGCTTTTTATGTCCTTCAAACATATTCGGATTTACTTACCCGTGCCTTTCCGCAGGGGCGATATTTTACACGATAATGGGCTTGTTTGCGCATTGGCGAACGA
>WQXX01000212.1 GCA_009781535.1 Coriobacteriia bacterium
ATCGTACACTCCTTCATGGATGCTGAAGGAGTCACCTCTGAGGTTGTGTCTGCGCTTAACGGTGCGCTTGCGCACCTTGAGGCGTTGGGAGCTGAGATCGTCGAGGTGGAGCTGCCCAATGCAAAGGCCGCCCTCAGCGCGTACTATGTCATCGGTCCGTGCGAGGCGTTTTCTAACCTGAGCCGCTTTGACAGTATCCGGTACGGGTATCACGACCCGGCAAGCCGTAATCTTGATGAGTTATATGAGCTTGGTCGCGCCCACGGTTTTGGCGCCGAGACACGCCGCCGTATCATGCTCGGCAGTTATCTGCTTTCCAGCAAGGCATACAGCACATACTATTACCCGGCGCAGCAGGTCCGCACACTCATCACTCAGGACTTTCAACGCGCATTCGAGCAGGTCGACGCCCTGATAACGCCCACCAGCCCGCGGACAGCATTCCGCCTTGGCGAGGTCGCCGACCCGATGAGCATGTACCTCTCGGACGTCTTTACCATCCCTATCAATATCGCTGGTAACGGTGGCATGAACCTGCCGGTCGGCCTCGGGCAGACGAGCGGGATGCCTGTCGGCGTGCAGATCATCGGGCCGCAGTTCAAAGACGAGAACATCTTTGTCGTGGCTGCTGCCTTGGAAGCCTGCTACGCAGACATCGCACGCCTGGCGCCAATGGCATTCGTAGAAGGGGAGGAGGGTGAGGATCCTCAGCTGACTCGCGACCCGAAGTCTGCTCCGACGGCTTCAGCTGCGGAACTCGCTGCTTTGCAGCTCAAACAGTCCTCGCTCCCGAACCCGTCTTCGCAGACTTCTCGCTCGAAATCGCTTTCGGAATCCTCACCCTCCTCCCAAATAAACACTTCAGGGCTTGAAGGAGGTGTGCGATGAAGGATCTCCAGACTGTGCTTCGCGATTGGGAAGCGGTTATCGGGCTTGAGGTGCACACCGAGCTCACTACCCTCAATACCAAGATGTTCTGCTCCTGCCCCATCGATTATGGCGCGGAGGCGAACACGCATATCTGTCCTGCCTGCCTCGGGCTGCCCGGCGCCCTGCCGGTGCCCAACAGGGCGGCTATCGAGAACATCATCCTGGCAGGGCTTGCGACCAACTGCGACATCGAGAAGCGCACGATGTTTTATCGCAAGAACTATTTCTACCCGGACATGACTGCGAACTTCCAGCGCACCCAGGGGCCGCTGGCGTTTTGCATGCGCGGTTCAATCGACCTTGAGGTCACTGGTACAGCGGCGCGTGAACGCGTTGTGCGTACGGGTACCACGGAGCTTCCTGCTGCGTTTGGGGCGGATGGTTATACGACGCGCATCCGCATCACACGTATTCATATGGAAGAAGACACGGGCAAACTCGTTCATATCGGCGGTATAGACGGGCGCATCACCGGCGCGTCCTATTCGCTGGTGGACTTTAACCGTTGCGGCACGCCGCTTATCGAACTGGTAACCGAGCCCGACCTGCGCACGCCGGAAGAAGCACGCCTGTTCCTCCAGAAGCTGCGTCAGATCTATCTCACCCTCGGCATCAGCGACTGCTCGATGGAGGAGGGTTCCCTGCGGTGCGACGGCAATGTGAGCCTTCGCCGCAGAGGAACGACTGCCTTTGGCACCAAGACAGAGCTCAAAAACATGAACTCCTTCAAGAACCTCCATGACGGTCTTGCCTATGAGATATGCCGTCAAGCCGAGGTGTTGGAGTTGGGTGGTGTGATAGTGCAGCAGACACGCCACTGGGAGCCTGCGGTCAAACGCACAAGCTCCATGCGTCTGAAAGAGACCGCCGAGGACTATCGGTACTTCCCTGAACCCGACCTTGCTCCGTATGAATTGAGCGATGAGTTCATCGAGGCGATTCGGGCGCGTCTGCCCGAACTGCCCGACGAGAAACGCCAGCGCTTCTTGGATGCATACCTGTTGCCGTACGCTGATGCGGCGACGCTTGCCGGGGACGCGCAGTTGGCGGCGTTCTTTGACGCAGGTATGACTGCTGCAGCGACTTCTACGGGAGAGGCAAGCGAGTTGGCTAAACCTCTCGCAAACCTCCTGCTCAACGACGTCACTGCGTATCTCAACACCCATAGCCTGTCGATCAACCAGACCAAGCTTACTCCCGAGCATCTTGTCGAGCTCGCTCGCTTGACAATGAACGGCACCATCTCCTCAAAACAGGGCAAAGAGGTCTTTGCCCGGATGCTTGAGACGGGCCAGGCGCCGGAACGTATCATCGAGACGGAAGGCATGCAACAGGTCAGCGATACCAGCGCCCTTGAAACGATAGCCACCGGAATCCTTGCGCAGTTCCCCGGAAAAGTAACTGAGTATCAAAGCGGCAAGACCGGCTTGCTCGGCTTCTTTGTGGGCCAGGCGATGAAAGAAACCAGAGGACAAGGTAACCCGCAATTGCTCAACGAGATCTTTATTCGACTATTGGAACTTGGCTAAGCTAACAAACAGGCTGCACGCTGTCCGTAATACATCATTAGAAAATGCCCGCGAAGCGAGCCCGTTATCAGGCAGCATCAGCAGACCTGACAGCCTCCTCAATGAACTCTACCATATCCTTGTCCTTGACATGTTTCAAAAGCTCGTG
>WQXX01000213.1 GCA_009781535.1 Coriobacteriia bacterium
CCCTAAGATACCGAGCGAAAGCCAATATCTCGCAGCTTGCAAAGCGTGGAAGGAAAGCAACGTTTCGCCCACTCTGAAAAAGAATCGCGCTCAGGAGCAATGCGGGTTCATCATGCCTCTTCTTGCCCTCATGGGCGAGCCTAAACCATTTCCGTCCCTCACCCGCGCTGGGCTGGAGGATCTGCTTTCAGATTACCTGCACCAGTTTCCAGCGCTGATCAACGACTTGGTTGTCGATACTTACGGGTTTAACGGTGAAGATGTGGATTTGGTAATCCTCGCAGGCGGACACAGCCAGTGGTATTTTGCCAATGAAATGCTAGAGGGCATTAACACCGCTAGTGGAACAGTAAATTTGCCAAAAATCCAACAAGAGAGTTGGCGGGTCATACGCCTGCCGCGCCCCCATGAAACAGTGTCGCTTGGGTTGGTATACCAACCGATGAATGTGGAACCGATGAAGAGCATCGTACCGCAACAGTCAGCGCCGGGGGATAGAAAGTTTACCAGCTTTGAGGAAGCTTTGGAACTGGCTGAGCAGGGAGACGCGGAAGCGCAGTTTTATGTAGGTGGGTGTTACTACAATGGCGAAGGCGTTGATAAAGACTATGGAGAAGCTGTGAAGTGGTATCGCATGGCGGGTGAAAAAGGCAATGCGATGGCGCAGTGCGATGTTGGGATGTGTTATCATTTTGGCGATGGCGTAGGTATTGATTTAACAGAGGCCGTAAAGTGGTATCGCAAGGCAGCGGAGCAAGGCTTTTCAGATGGGCAGTACTTTTTAGGAGTCTGTTACGCCGACGGTTATGGAATTAGCAAGGATGATGGAAAAGCTGCTTTGTGGTTCCGTAAGGCGTCTGAGCAGGGTAACGAGTATGCCCAAAAGAGACTTGATGCGATGGAACAAAGCGACGAAGACTATTCTCAGCCTGCTTCGCAGTCTGACGCATCCGCCACAGACGAATACGCAGGATACTCTGTATTTAGTGTGGGGACTGGCTTGAGTATTGAAAATAAACAACAAAATGACAAGATATACATAGAGTGGAGTACGCTTAAAGAACCATGTAATTTCAGCATCTTCAAGAGAGTAGGACCGCTCGTGTTTATTGCCGGTGATAAGACTCTATACTCTGTGGATATAAGAGACAGAAGCATAAAAGAATTCCATAGCGTCGGTGGTGAAAGACCAATAGTGGCTATGGTGAGCCACCAGACTGATCTATACCTTTTACTAAATCTGGATTATCGTACAGAGCCGCGATGCTGTATACGCAAGCTAAGTACAGACAACCCTGCTCAGTGGATAGATGTTTTTGAATCTAAAGATGGCAAGCATGCGTGGTTTGAAGCAGAATATGGCATGAGCAAGCATAAAATATTTAATATCGACTACACTAAAATGGAAGATGATGGTTTTTTGTTTAAAGTTAAGACCCGCGTTATCATTGGGAAAAAAGCGCTTGTCCTGGATAAATATATGTTCACCGTCAGAGAATACCGCCTTATTTTTAAGGACGAGTCGGTAAGTTTCATCAATGAGCGAACCTATACAAAGTGATTCAGCAGTTCAGTTTAAATCATTAGTAAGTTCAATAAAGGAGGAACAGCCTCATGCCTAACTATCTAATCCGCAGTTTCGCCGATATTTTCAAGGAAATTGACCCATCCACAATGAGAATCAAAAATAAGGTCGAGATTCCCAACGATTTTTACCGTCAGCTTCTCGATTATGTTTTAGAGCGAGGTTATCTGAACGAGTTGAGCGACCGCAGTCGTTTTCTCGACTTTGCCGGTCAGCCGGGAGAGACTATGCGGCGTATCACATGGATGCGGGTTGACCGCCTGCCGATCCACCCTAATGAAATGAAGGAGTACGACCTTCTTTCGCGATGGCAGGGGGTCCTTTCGACACTGCATACGTGGGGACATCGGTTGGTTTTTATGCTACAACGCAAGCACGGCGAAACAGGTCTGTATCTTGGCACGGCGTCCCTGTCTCGGGATGTCTCAGCAGCGCAGGCAATTGAGCAGTTCAAAGAAGCCGCTACGAGCAGTATGCCGGGTATTGACCTTAAACCGCTAACCACAGCGGAGGAGCTGCAAGCCTTCACCGGAAACCTTGTTGAGTACAACACCATCGGCGCGGTAACAGGAATCCCGTCCTTTAAGAAAGATTCTCAGTTTGGGATGCTCCAGACGCTGGACCAGCTCGCATTCGGTATTCGCGACGGCAAAGGCGTGGATAGCGATTTTTCCCTGATGGTGATTGCCGATCCGCTCAGTGACATGGTCATGTCGGAAACCATCACCAAGTTCCGCAGACTTGGAAGCGAGATACACTTAGATGTACGCCGCACTGTGAGTGAATCAGAGAACGTTGGCCAGAATAAGAGCCACCAACTCGGCATCGGCTCAGTAATTGGCGGTCTGCTTGGTTCTTGCATCGGGTTTGGGGGTATCGGAGCAGGCATCGGCGGCATGTTTGATATGGGTACAGCAAAAACTTACAACACTGGTCAGTCGATAAACACCGATTATCTTGACAAGTTCGCCGAATATGCCGAAGAAGTCGTAGAAATGCACTGCGAACGGTTGAAGAA
>WQXX01000214.1 GCA_009781535.1 Coriobacteriia bacterium
AGAGTATACGTATATAGAGCTTGAGTGTGAGAATAAAAAGGCAACAAGCTCTTTAGTTACCGGACACAGAGAGATTATTGATGAACACGCAAAAAACGGATACCGCTATGTCGGTTATATCCCATTGAAAATGGGACCAAGCGGTAAAATACTATCCATGGAATTGATACTTGAAAAAGAGAATTAAGTGTTTTACGCCCCGCTTCGTCTCCCCTCTCGCGTGTGAGTGAGTGAGTAAGTTATTAGCGCAAGCTAATATCGGAAGAGGACAAAATCGTACCGTCCCTTTTGTCCCACCTTTTGTCCCGAAAGCTCGCTCGCCGTACCTTTTCTAGCTGGATAGGCGGCTGCCGGGGGCGTCTATTACTGCGCCCGCTGCGCAGAGTGCGCAGTCTCCGGGCGCCCATGAGGGGGTCTCCAGACGCAAGAGCGGAAAGAACGGCGCATCAAAGACAGGAGTACCACCACGGTCAATCAGTGAGATGACGCCTTGCACCGTGGCTTGCGCCTCAGCGACAAGGTCGCAGACCTCCTTGACTGAGCCACCTGTAGTAACAACATCCTCAGCGACAAGGATCCTTGCGCCTGCTGGGATGATGAAGGAACGGCGGAGCGTCATGACGCCCTCTTTGCGCTCGGTGAACAGGAAGGGCTTGTCAAGTGCTGTTGCAACCGCAAACCCGAACAGGATACCGCCGATGGCAGGAGCTATGACGATATCTATCTCTGCGTCTTTTGGCAGGCGCGCTACCGCCTCAGCCGCCAGCTGATTGGTGAGCCGCGGTTGCTCCAGAACGCGTGCGCATTGGATATAGGTGTCGGAGTGCCGCCCGCTCGTGAGCCTGAAGTGCCCTTTGCGTATCGCCTGTGTCTCTTGGAGCGCCGATAGAACAGCCGCGTCGTCCATACGTTGGAAGCCCGCTGTTGGGCTTATTTCGCTCACGGCTGTTGCCTTCATGTGCGCATCATTGCCTGTCATGCAAGACCTCTTTCAATTTCAGATACGATTGTAGCGAATGCGAGGACAGGGTCGTCTGCCTCGGTTATGGGGCGACCGATGACAAGGTGGCTTGCGCCAGCCTCAAGCGCTGCAAGCGGGGTCGCGACCCGTGATTGGTCGTCTGTTGATGAGCCTGCGGGACGCACGCCGGGAGTGACGATGGCGGCGCCTGGTCCTAAGAGCCGTCGTAGCATCTGTGCTTCCAAAGGAGAGGCTACCACACCTGAAAGCCCAGCCTCGTGGGCAAGCAGGGCCAGGCGCCTGACCTGGGCTGAAGCATCTGCGTCTATTCCGACTGACGCCATCGTCTGCGTGTCCATCGACGTGAGCACCGTGATACCAAGAGTGATGGGGAGGAGCCTTCCGCTCGGCATCTGCTCCGCGAAATCCTCTGAAATGATACCGTCGACACCTTTATGTAATTCCCTGTAGCCGGCAAGAGCCCCTTCGCGGGCAGCCTCCATCATAGCGCGACCACCGGACGCATGGATACTCAGCATATCAGCGCCGCTCAGGACAACGCTTTTTGCAGCGCCTCGTACCTGATGGGGAATGTCATGGAGTTTGAGGTCGACGAATACCTTGTAGCCCTTCTCTTTGAGCGCTGCGACGATGCCAGGGCCTTCCCGATAGAACAGGGTCATACCGACCTTGAGCCAATGCGCCTGCCCTTGGAGCGCCTCAGCCAATGCGATTGCCTGCGAAGCGCCGCAATCGAGCGCAACGATGATACGTTCCGCGGGAGTCAGGCTGGCAAAGAGGGCGTTTTCTGGGGTTCCTTGCGGGGTTCCTTGCGGGGTTCCTTGCGGGGTTCCTTGCGGGGTTCTTTGCGGGGCTCCTTGTGGGGTTCTTTGCGGGGCTCCTTGTGGGGTTCCTGCTGGGGTGCTGATCATGATTCCAGACCTCCGATCAGCTCATTGATGTCGGCTACGTCGTGGGCTTCGCACCACAACCCGATATCGCGCGCGAGATACAGGGCGGTTAAAGGCGAGGTAAAACTGGCAGTGCCTACTGCAACCGCGGTTGCTCCTGCAAGTATGAACTCGATAGCGTCGGTTGCGTTGCGGATACCACCCATACCGAGCAGCGGTATTCCCACCGCTTTGTAGCAGCGATAGACCGCAAGCAGAGCGATGGGTTTGATCGCAGGCCCGGACAGCCCACCTGAGCCTCGGGCAAGAAGCGGTTTGCGTGTGTTGGCATCAATCGCCATACCGGCAACCGTGTTTATCAGCGAGAGCGCATCGGCTCCGGCGTTTTCGACGCTTTTAGCTATTTCCGTGATGTCGGTGACATTCGGGGTGAGCTTGACGATAAGGGGGCGTTTGGTGACCGCACGGCAGGCTCTCGTGACCGCAGCCGCTACGTTTGGATCCACACCCAGCGCCATGCCACCACGATCGAGGTTGGGACAGGAGATGTTGATCTCATACGCACTCACAACCGCCTCGTGCTCAAGGCGCTCGATGACCGGAGCGAACTCGTCGACCGAATGCCCGCAGACGTTGACGATGACCGGGGTGCCTGCTGCGTGTTCGCTAAGCCACGCAAGGTCGTCTTGGCAGAAGGCTTCCACGCCCTTGTTCTGCA
>WQXX01000215.1 GCA_009781535.1 Coriobacteriia bacterium
CAGGATTTGAGATATCGATCGAAAGCTCGGCAATGCGCATCTCCCCTATCCGCAGGGCTTCTATGATTGCGCGCTGTTTGACCGCCTGGGCAGGCGGCGTGAACGAACGCCCCTCCTCAGTCAAAAAGACCCAACGGTCATCTACCGCACCAACCCCGGGCTGCGTCAAAACCCACAAGCCATCTGCATCACGTTCAAGACGGGGCGTGAAGCCTGGCGGTGTAAAAAGACGGATTGCCTCGCTGAGAGGCGCCAGGTATTCACGCGCGATCCACTGCGCAAGCTCAGCAGCAGCCTTGTCGAAATAGGGCTCGGATAAAACCGCCTCAATCGGCTTGACAGCAGATGCATCTATCCCTTCCGCCAATACCTCGCTACGTTTAACCAGATAGCCGATATGCTGGCGGTGGGCAAATTCCACACGCACACAGCAGCCGACCTGTGCAGTTGCAGCCAGTTCAGGCGGTATCGCATAGTCAAAGGTGGTGTCAAGGGCACGGGTAGGTATATCAAGGATAACCCGGGCATACAGATCAGTGGGTACCGATGTATTCATTGTGTGTATCTCAGAAACAGGGTTTTAGCCGGACACACGCAGGTAAGCGACAACTCAACGGCTCGGCCCCGGATCGAGCTCGGAGCGACAGTGAAGCATAGAGCATCCTGAAACCAAGGATCAAGAGGAGTTGTTCTTTCAGGCATTATTGCCTGTCCCAAGAGCAGGCGAAGCAAAAGGCACAAGGACTGTGAGCGCGCCGGGCATGACCTCGACACAAAAAGACGTGCCGAGCAGTTCTTCTCCATCGAACTGTATTGGCACCTGCTTCTCGAGGCTGATATCAAAGCGTGATGCGGTATAGGTTGTGATCCGCTTCAGGGATTCATGGGTCCCCGCTTTGATGCGCAAAAGATAGTACATCGCATGCAGGGTGCTCATACGTTGCCCCACACAGATGTTAAAAAGCCCGTCGGTGATGCTGGCACGAGGCGCTACTTTAAAGCCACTGCCATAGGTGGGCCCATTTTGGATCGCACAGATCAACAAGACGTCCTCTAGCGGCTCTCCATCGATACGGCAGGTGACATGAAAAGGCGTGAGGTCGTTAAATATCGCGGATATGGCAGCACGAGCATACAAACGCGTGCCCGTGGCGCCGGTCGCCTTACGGAGCTCCATCGTCTTGATAGCAACAGCCGCATCGACGCCAAAGCTTAAAGTTTCGAGGTAATAAGTGACCTCGTTGTTGTTGGTCTCGGTAATCCGCCCTATATCCACCACCAACGGCACCGAAGACGCCAGGGAGCTGATCGCTTCCTGTGGGTTTGACGATGCACCGATGGTGCGTGCATAGTCATTACCTGAGCCCACTGCCACCAGCGCAACCGCTGGACGCTGCTCTAATGGCCGTCTCATGATGCCTTGCACCACGTCGTGCAGCGTGCCGTCGCCTCCTATCACCACAAGAAGGTCTGCATCAAGTGTGGCGCCGAGCTCGCCTGCATGTGTTGCGTTCTGCGTCTCGATGAACGTGATATCTGCATCGGGGAATACCTTTGGCAGTTGCTCGCGTGCGTGCGGAAGTACCGCAGCTCCCAGTCCAGAACCTGCGACTGGGTTGACAAGTGCGATGATTCGAGAAAATGTCTGCACGGTGCTTGTCCCTTTCTTCTGGTTAAGCCTTACTGCTACCGGATACTACAGATACTACAGGTTCTTATTATTGTCGAAAAATGGTATCCCGCGTTAAGGATACCTATCGTACATCAAAGACGCAGCTTGCCCGTCTTTAATGCCGCCTCGAATATCTCAAGTGGAATCGGACGACGGTCACCTGAGCGGGTTGGCATCGTCACACACGTATAACCAGCCTCACGCAAAGCCGCGCAGCCTTTGTCAAAATCCCTGCCCACATCATGAGGGATATGGGCGTCAGAGCCCATCGTGCACGCTACGCCGGCGTCACAAAACGCGGTAAGTAAGCCAGTCGCAGGGTATATCTCCCCTACCGGTTTGCGCAAGCCTGAAGTATTGACTTCCACCATAACCCCGCGCCGCGCGGCAGCCTCAGCCATGGCGGCATAGTAGTCACGCGTATCAAACTTCGGCTTGAAGCCGAACTTTTTGGGCAGATCCGGATGCGTCATGATATCAAAGGGTACTGCCGAGTTCACCGCAGCAAGCCACAGTCCAAGATACTGCTCCCAGACCTGATCCACGCTACGTTCATACCATCCGTTGATGAAGTCCGGATGGTCGAACTCGAACTGGTCTCCATCCTCATTCGTCAACATATGTACCGAGCCGAGCAACAGCTCAAAAGCAGCGGGAGTCTCAGCTAGTTTAGTGAGGATATAGTCTTGTGCTCCAAAACGCCAGTCGATCTCTACGCCACAGATGACCTCGATCTCGGGATGCGCGTCACGCGCCTGCTTTACTGCATCAAGATAGACCTCGACCTTGTCGGCATCCATCGCATAGGTGGCGTCGGAATCGACGTACGATGGCAGGGGCAGGTGCTCGGTGAGCGCTACCATCGAAAGCCCTCGTGTTAAGGCAGCTGAGACGACCTCGTCTACTGTGCC
>WQXX01000216.1 GCA_009781535.1 Coriobacteriia bacterium
CTGAGGGCATATCGCTGCGTGCTGGAGAATACCTTCTTGTTTGTTGCGGATATCACCGATCATTATGACTGGGAGGCAGCTTGCGTTGGTCAGGATGGCGTGATGGTAGACGTCGGAATTGGATTGACCCCGTTTCAGACCTTCATCGAATTCTTGGCAGGCGTAGAAAACACCTATTACCTGCTTGAAGATGAGCCCGACTTGTTCGACGAGGTCATGAGCCTGATGCATCAGCAGCGTCTGCTCCAGATTAAGGAGACCGCCAAACGCAGCAAGGCCGAGGTGTTCGTTAACTCGGAAAACACCAGTTGGACGACCATGTCGCCTGCGATATATGAGAAGTACTGTACCCGTCAGCTCGACGATTACGCAGACGTCCTCCATAGATACGGGAAGCTGCACGCGGTGCACATGTGCGGCAAACTCAGTTACCTGAGCCCGTTGATTGCTCCCGGCAGGTTTGACGCTGTGTTGGATATCGCACCGGCGCCCACCGGCGACACCGAGCTCTGGGAAGCTGTTGAGCGCTTCCCCAATCTGGCGGTAAAGGGTGGCATAGGCTGTGACGTCTTCCTTGCTTCTGATCCACAGGTCTGTTACGACAAGGCATGCGAGATCATCGAAAAGACCCGAGGGCATCTGGGTGTCCTGCTTGGATCCGGCGATTCGATTCCAAATGGCACGACTCTGGAAAACCTTCGCGCTGTCTCTAAAGCTGTGAGGGAGGTGGGAACATGCTAACGCATTTTCTCATTGGACAGATACTGCGAATCGAGGTGGGAACATGCTGAAGCAGTTTCTTATCGAACGGATGCTGAAACAACGGAAGAAAGCCATGCATGTTGACGAGGATTACAGCGTGCAGGTTTATCTGGAAAAGATCCCCCAGTATTTTGATGCGGAGAAGGCAGGAACGCGCTGCCTTACCGTCGTATACGAGATACATGACAGCGGCAGCAACGATGGCGTCTGGACTGTTACCATCGCTGACGGGCAATGCGCGGTATCATCTGGCGAGCCAGAGCAGTATGACACCCTGTTGTACATGACGGCAGAAACGTATCGTCGGATTCTGACCGGGCAGATGGAGATATCAAAGATGCCCTACTCGACCGGCGCTGTGCGGTTTTTTGGGAATTCGTTCGGGCATCAGGAGCTCAACACCTACGTCACCATCTCCAAAGACGCAGGCATCGCAGCGATATAGCGCCAGGTTTGCTGTGAGGCTGCCAGTATGTGCCGTTTTTGTCACCCCGGGCTCGATCCGGGGTCTATCAGGCGAGTTATTGGATGATGACGTGTGTTGTCAGATAAGCCCGTACGCTGGCAATCGTCTTTATTCTTCGATAGGGTTTGATACATGAAACCAAGTGAGCGGCTGAACGCAAGGCTACAGGGAAAACCTGTAGACAAGATCCCCAATATGAATATCGCCATGGGTCTGGTGGCTAGGGCTGCCGGAGCCACCTACAGCGAATACGTCCAGGACTACCGGATACTGGTCGAGGGCAATCTGATCTGTGCCGAACGCTATGGCTTTGACACGGTCAGCGTGATCTCTGACCCCATGCGCGAGGCATCGGCGTTTGGGGCACATCTGGTTTTTCCACGGGATGGTGTCCCTTACAGCAATCCGCCTTTGCTTGCCGACGGGCTTGATAAAAGCCGGATTCAGATTGCAGATCCACTTGAGAGCCCTCGCACCCTCGACCGGATCAAGGGAGTAGGGTTGCTCCGCGAAAAAGTCCTGACGGATTATCCGGTAATCGGCTGGGTCGAAGGGGTTTTAGCCGAGTTGGCAGACCTTCGCGGCGTCCAAACGCTGATGCTCGATCTTGTTGATGAAGACGAGCGGCTCGGCGAGCTGATGGATATCATACTGGCTCAGCAATGTCGCTTTGCCCTCGAGCAGATCAAGGCGGGAGCCGACATCATCGGCGTGGGAAATGCTGTGGCATCACTGGTCGGTCCAAGCCTCTATGAAACCTATGCCCTTTCCTATGACAAGGCGCTGGTACGATTCATCCAAGAGCATGGGGCAAAGGTAAAACTGCATATCTGTGGAAACATCACGATGCTACTGCCGCTGCTTGTGCACGTTGCACCTGACATCATCGACATCGACTGGATGGTGGACTTTCATAAAGCGTCGGAAGTGTTCGCTGATACAAAAACCAGCGTGTGCGGAAATGTCGATCCGGTCTCTGTATTATTGAAGGGAAGCCCGGCTCTCGTGGAGCAAAAGGTTCGCGAGTGTCTTTCCCTTGAAGATGCGACGGTCCTCGTTGCAGCAGGCTGCGAGGTACCGGCACAGACCCCAATCGAAAACCTGCTTCTCATGGACAGGCTTCTGTACCTGCCATAACCAACGTTTACAGCGTGTGTGGTGCTGACAATTTATAACACATTCGGTGGGGGTGCTCCGCATTCAAAGCAGAACCTGCCCTTATTATCCGCATACCCACAGCTGCATGCCCAATCACCAGTGATCGTATCCCGTGGGAGGACACTTTGTACCGTATTATAGAAAAACTCCCGGAATTCACTTGACAGTCTTGTTCCTTCGCAGCGTGCC
>WQXX01000217.1 GCA_009781535.1 Coriobacteriia bacterium
AGGTAAACATATCCGGTGTCGCCAAGGAGGGCAGTCCATCGTGTCATTGCAGCCATCTGGTTGATGCCGGAAAACCCGTCAGCAGCCATTTCCATGTGGACATCATATGGGATCTCAGTTTGCCCATGGCCGAAATGCCCCCACGCATAGAAGAAACCGTTTATGTCTTCAGCAATAACATGGGCGCCACCTGATTCTATATCGACGATATGTGCGTCCCTGATATAGTCAGGGATGTTCATAATGTAGTCTGCAACCCCTGCGAGCTCCAGATTACACTCTGTGCCCCATATGGTCAGGTCTCCATTGCTGTCGAGTGCAACGCTGAAAGAAACGCCCGAAACGATCTTTACGACGTTCTTGTTAGCCAGCGATGCCGGATAGTTCAGGAAATTCCTGCCGGGACGAAGGTTTGAGTTGGTAAACTCCGTATAGGTCAGAGGCAGAGGACGAAGCGCAGCGCCAACAAAGCAAAAGAGCACTATCGCAACAAAACCGCAAAACCCAATAATAGCCATCTTTTTGTGAAAAAGATTTATCATGATGGTTTGCGCCGGAGTCCGGAGAGCCTCTTCCTCCAGAACGTTTAACTCGAGCTTATCGCGTTTGAGCAAGCGCAGCCACATAGCGCCGAATGAGCGTGCGGCTTTGTTGGCGGAGCCGTTTTCTTTGTTTTCCATGAACCCGCCCCCCTTAACGCAGCTTAACGCGCGGGTCTACGAGGCCGTACACAATGTCAGCCACAAGCACCGCGATTATGTTGATCGTAGCAAAGAAGAGGTTCATCGTCGTTATGAGCATCAAGTCACGCGCACCTACAGCACGAAGCAGCAACCTGCCGATACCGTGGTAGGCGAACACCGTTTCCGTAAGCGCTGCTCCGGAAAAGAGCGAGAAAAGCGTCATAACGATTATCGTTGAGATCGGGATCATCGCATTGCGCAGCGCATGAGAGTATATAACCACTTTTTCACTCAGGCCTTTAGAGCGTGCAGTACGGATGTAGTCCTGAGAAAAAGCGTCGATCATTGCGTTTCGAATATATCTTAGTGCGCTTGCAAGGCTGACGATAGTCAGCGTTGCGACAGGCAGGACCAGATGCCTTGCCCATGCGTTTATCGTGGCTCCTGTACCTAGCATCAGCGTATTGGGCATGCCACCCATTGGCAGCCATGCGAGCCGGACGCCGAAAGTAAATATCAGTATTAGCCCCAGGAAGAAAGTCGGAACTGACCATGTTATGAGCGAACCCATCTGAAACGCATTGTCAAACAGAGAGCCGCGCCTTGTCGCCATCCTGATGCCGATAGGCAGAGCAAGGGACAGGTAAAAGATATTGACGAAGATATTCATTATTATGGTGTTCCGCAGGGGGATCGCAACCACTTCCGAAACAGGGCGGTTGAGAAGGGATGAGAAGCCGAGGTCGCCCAAAATTATAAGGCTGTATACCCATCGGAAATATCGTTCCACAACAGGTTTGTCCAGCCCGAGCCTCTCTTCCATTGCAGCATAAGCGATGGCGTACTCCTCCGGCTGCAGTGTCGGAGGAAGATATGCGCGTACCGGATCGCCCGGCATAAAGTTTGCGACAGTGAAAAGCATTATAGAAATTACTATGATAACTGGTATCAGTATTAATATTCGTTTTATTAGGAATCTCAGCATTATTATACCCCCGGTTTCATTCGCAACTGTGGGGATGGGATATCTCCCACCCCCACAAAGGAATGCATGTTCAGCCGAATATCAGTTTACGGCCACTTATGGATTTGGCAGATAACATCCTGGTAGTTCGCGTAAGGAGTTGTCGGAACGCTGATAACTACCGAGTTGTGGATGTCAAAGTACTCGTTCGAATACAGGGGGATCTGAGGAAGGATCTGCTGCCAGCGAACCTGGAACTCAACCCAAAGGTCTGCGTGCCTTTCGGTCTGTGTGGGCTCAAGCTCACGCATCAGGACGGTGATCCTGTCGATTTCCGAGTCAGCAACGTTACTTGCATTCCACCAGATGTCTACATGGTCGGAGTGCCAGCTCTGCCACTTGTCGTCAACAGCGGTAAAGTTGGATGCGAGGTTAAATGCATGGTATGTACGGTCGTCGCCCATGGTGGCGCCGTCATAGTAGTGGTCAAGAAGTGTGGCGAAGTCGCCGTGTGTGATATCGTATCTCATGCCAACGAGCGGAGCATTCTTGATGGTTTCGCTCTCGATGGCGCCGCCGATAGCAAGCGATGCGCTGATATGGCGGATGACCAGTGGCTCACCGGCTGCGTTGTGCCTGAGGTATGTTCCGGCGGAGTTGGTCTTTGTGCGGTCAAACGGGGTCCTGCCGTCTGCCTCGAACTTCCAGAGGGAGTCGTCAAGCAGGTCGTGTGATCTGTCGAGGTTGAAAGCTATCGGGATAAGCTGCTGGGTTACTTCCCTGCGCCTTGACTGGAAGGTCCACTGTGCCATACCGAATGCGGCGTCTACGAGACCGCCGTAGCCTTCGAGGACGTGGTCAATGATGGAGTTACGGTCGATCATGTGCGCGATCGCCCAACGGACATTAACGTCGTCGACCGG
>WQXX01000218.1 GCA_009781535.1 Coriobacteriia bacterium
CCACGGAAGATATTGCCGCCGCCTACCGTGATGGCAAGCTCGATATCGGCAAGCTCCTTGATGGTCTTGATCTGGAGGGCAAGACCGTTGATGACCTTCGGGTCGATGCCAAAACCCAGATCGCCCGCCAGTTGTTCGCCAGAAAGTTTAAGGAGTACGCGCTTGTACTTGAATTCGCCCACGGTAGTCCTTTCGTCTAAGCCACACTCTCGTTTGTTTGCGGCACATTTTCCAATGAATCAGCGTGATTCGCTGGAATCTTGAGCCACACGCACTGTGTCGGTAACAGGATACCGCATTCCAGCCCTGCAATATAGAGCCATCCTGTGGTTTTGCAAGGTGACGCCGCATTATGGCTTTGCAATGTAGCTTGCGATGAGATACCGCTTACAGGTATCATTCGTTTACATACCACAAAGGAGGAGTGATGCCGGCACACGATAGGATCCTGGTCGTAGATGATGAGCGCGAGATCGCCGATCTGGTCGAGCTTTATCTGAAAAACGAGGACTATACGGTCTACAAATTCTACGATGCAAAAGAGGCGCTGGAGTGTATCGACTCAACTGAGCTTGATCTGGCGATCCTTGACATCATGCTTCCCGGCATAAGCGGTCTGACGATCTGCCAAAAGATTCGGGAAAAGCACACCTTCCCTATCATCATGCTCACCGCAAAGGACACCGAAACAGACAAGATCACCGGGCTGACCTTTGGTGCGGATGACTACATCACCAAACCCTTCAGACCGCTTGAGCTGGTGGCGCGCGTCAAAGCGCAGCTGCGGCGCTACAAGAAGTACAGCGGTGTGCACGCAAACAACGACAATAGCGTTATCATCCACTCCGGCCTTGTCATCGACATCAACACCCATGAGGCGCTGCTGAATGAAAAGCCCTTGTCCCTGACCCCCACGGAGTTTTCTATCCTACGTATCCTGTGCGAGAACAAAGGCAACGTGGTGAGCTCAGAGCAACTGTTCCATGCGCTTTGGGGTGATGAGTGTTTCTCTAAGAGCAACAATACCATCACCGTCCATATCCGCAATCTGCGCGAGAAGATGGGCGACACCGCCGATAGCCCAAAATACATCAAAACCGTCTGGGGAGTAGGATACAAAATTGAGAAATAAGAAAACCAGATATGGGGGCAGGATCTCCCGATCGATACTTACCAGGTTCCTCATCACCCTGGCTATCTATGTAGCTGCTGTCGTGGTTTTATTCTATGTATTCAGCGTGATTCTGAGTTCTCGTTTCTGGTATCCCGACGACCCCGTGTATATCTTCCTTAAAGGTATTGAGAGCAATGCTTTCCTGGTCCTCCTCCTTGTCGGGTTTGTCGGGTTTGTTGTTATCTTCCTCTATTATTGGAGGAAGACGATCGGTTTTATTGACACCATCGTCGAAGCTAGCCAGGTTCTGGTCGAGCCGGGAGATGCACTGATCGAACTGCCGCCCGCACTTGAGCAGATCGAGATCCGCATGAACCAAGCTAAACAGGAAACGCAGCGAAACCTACAGCTGGCAAAGGAGGCTGAACAGCGTAAAAACGATCTGATCGTCTATCTTGCACACGACATCAGGACGCCGCTCACTTCAGTCATCGGGTATCTGAGCCTGCTTGATGAGGCGCCTGACATGCCCGTCGAGCAAAAGGCGAAGTACGTCCACATCACATTGGACAAGGCGCATCGGCTCGAAAAGCTGATCGATGAATTTTTCGAGATAACGCGGTACAACTTCCAGACGATCACACTCATAAAGAAGGACATCGACCTGTACTACATGCTGGTGCAACTGATAGATGAGTTCTATCCACAGTTGGCTTCGCAAGGCAAACAAGCGGTCATCCATGCGCCTGAAACGCTCATGGCACATGCCGACCCTGACAAACTGGCGCGCGTCTTTAATAACATCATGAAGAATGCCATCGCATACAGCGATGACAAGAGCACTATTAATATCACGGCAGGCCTCTCGGGGGCTAAGGTTTCCATCGCGTTTCGGAATGTAGGAGGCATACCGCAGGATAAGCTCGCAACCATCTTCGAGAGGTTTTTCCGCTTGGACGATGCCCGTTCTTCTGCCACCGGCGGCTCAGGGCTCGGGCTGGCGATTGCGAAAGAAATCGTCCAGCAACATGGCGGGCAGATCCATGCCAAGAGCTCTGTCGAGGACGGCAGGGCGTACACGACCTTCACGGTTGAGCTGCCGCTGCGCTGAGTTCACCACGTCTTTGCGAGACCTGCGCCAGCCGGTCGTGGCAATCCAGTACGTCATCGCGAGCGTCGGTGCAACCGGTGCGTGGCAATCCAGGCATGAATACGTGAGCGAGATTCGCAGCACTTGAGGCTTTATCCGGCGCCTTCTTCACAAAACATCAAGGTCGCCTTAATAAATCCTTTAGGAATTAAGCGCATAGAATACAAGAACCTCCCACCCCTTTTCGATAGACTGCAATCAGGGATCAATCGATAGGTGGGTTTGGTATGGATACAAAAAGGATTGCTGTTCTGTTCGGTGGGTGCTCTACGGAATA
>WQXX01000219.1 GCA_009781535.1 Coriobacteriia bacterium
GGCCAGCCGTCTGCATTCGTGAAGCCGGCGATCCATGCTGAGACGTACAGCGCCAACAGCAAGACAACAACGATGACGATAATCCAGATGATGGCACGAATGAAAGCGCCAAGAACGCTTTTTTTCTTCCTCGGTTTCTCGGTCACGATGTTGATTATCGTCTGCTGCCCCACTGCGTCTGTAGCCTGTGCAGGAGCTGGCGCCGGAGCTGGTGCTGGTTGTTCAGCAGCTTGCGGGGATTGCCCAAGATCTTCAGTCATGATGACTCCTTTTATCGATAAGTTCCCTCATGGTGTAAGTATAGCTAATTACAATTGTTTGTATAGTTGCATGCCTTTAACGTGCCGTATGCCTTTAGCGTAGCACCTATTGCTCAGCGAGTGTCTATAGAATCATCGCCTGCTCCGGCTGCCTGGTAGGCTTGCTCGCGGGAGATACCGAATTCCTTGACGAGCATTTTGGCCATCTGTGAGCGCTGGAGGTTTTTTTGAGCTAAAAGCTCAGCTGCCCGCACCTTGATCTCTTCCTGAAGATTTGTTTGCTCTACCTGATCCTGGCGGCATGAAGCGCCTTGCGGCAGAGCACGGGATAAGTCCGGCGGAGCAACGACCAGCACAACTTCTCCCTTAAGAGGGCCGCGTGTGTCCATGCGTGTTTTTAATAGGGAGAGCAGTTCGCCGGGGGCGCCAAAGAGCGTTTCTTCGTGTAGCTTGGTAAGCTCGCGTGCGATACAGACCTTGTCCGTGGGAAGAACCTGCTCAAGCGCTTCAAGCGAGGCTATCACACGATGAGGGGATTCGTAAAACACCAGGACGGTGTTTGTGAGGGCGCGCAGAGCTTCAAGTCGGGATTTGCGCGCCGCTTCTGTACGCGGTAGGAAACCACCAAAGTAGAACCCCTGTGCAAGAAAGCCACTGGCAACGAGCGCGGTTATCGCGGCGCTGGCTCCAGGAAGCACCTCGACAACATGACCTGCATTGCGAACAGCATCCACGAGCGCCATGCCGGGGTCACTGATGCCTGGCATACCGGCGTCGGTAACATAGGCGACATGCTCCCCCGCCTCCAGGCGAGCAAGGAGCTGCGGCAACTTGCGTTCGAGCACATTCTCGTCACAGCGCTCAACGCGTGTACGAATGTCGTAGCGCATAAGCAGTTTACGCGTTACGCGAGTGTCCTCAGCGTAAATGACATGAGCGACTCTGAGGGCAGCGAGTACGCGCAGCGTCACATCGCCAAGGTTGCCGATAGGGGTTGCGCATACTGAGAAGGTTGCCTTTTTCTCCGAGACTTCTTTGGTTGTTTTTGGAGTCACGATTGCGCCGCAAGAGATAAGCTCGCGGGTAACCGGAATGTCGTTGGCAAGGACATGACGGGGGGCTATCTCCAAAAGCGGCGTCACGACAAAGTCCCGCTTAAGGATGCCGGGATGTGGAAGCGTGAGCGCAGGCATTGAACAGACCACGCCCTCGTAGTCGAGCAGGTCGCAGTCAAGCGTGCGCGGCCCATTTTTGATGCTGCGCTCACGGCCGAATTCCAGCTCGACAGCCTGCAGGGCTTCGAGCAATTCCGAGGCTGGGAGCGATGTTTTTATCTCCAGCACCGCATTCGTAAACAGGGGCTGGTCTGCGTACAAAGCCGGCTCGCTCGTATAAAAAGAACTGAGCTGCACAAAACAGACGCCCTCGAGCATCCCTATACGTTGCGCTGCCGCTAGCAGGGTTTCTGTTGGGTCACCCCAGGCGCTTTTCTGGTTGCTGCCCAGCCCAATGAATGCTCTGTTTGTCATAATGCCTACACCATCCTCCTCAGATTTCGACATAAGAGACATGATGCCCGTGCGCCAAGGCTACAAGGGCCTGTGCGGTGGGCGCCACGTCATGAACCCGCAGGATGCGGGCGCCTTGTTGCGCGGCATACATTGCCACCTCGACCGACCCTGCCACACGCTGCGCCGGGACAGACACGCCGGTAAGCGCACCGATGAAGGCTTTGCGCGACCAGGCTGCCACGAGAGGATAACCGTGCGAGGCAAAACGCCTGGTAGCATGCAGAAGCGCAAGGTTGTGATCAAAGTCCTTTCCAAAACCAGGTCCAGGGTCGATGGCAATACGCTCGCGCGCAACCCCACCCTCTTCTAAAACCAAAGCTTGGGCCAGCAGGAAGTCCTCGACCTCCTGCACCACATCATCATAATGTGGCGCTGCCTGCATGTTTTTCGGTTCGCCTTGCATGTGCATGATGATGCAGCCTACCTGGTTTTGCTGGGCGACCTCTCGCATGCTGGCTTGTGTAAACCCCGTGATGTCGTTGATGGCCACCGCGCCCTGATTAATGCAGGCAGCGGCAACCTCGGCATGACGGGTGTCTATCGAAACAAGGATTCCTTCGTGGACAAGGGTGCGAACGACGGGTTCGACCCGCGCCAACTCAACATCTATGCTCACTTCCTCAGAACCTGGACGCGTGGACTCGCCCCCGACGTCGATGATAAAAGCGCCC
>WQXX01000220.1 GCA_009781535.1 Coriobacteriia bacterium
AAAATTTTTGAAGTTTGTAGTATGGATGCTACTAACGTAGTGAATAAAATGCGTGTAGCAAAGCTGCAACGTGTGCTAGAACCATGCTCATTGTAGGATTGTAAAAACCAAGAGGTAAATCATTTATTGCAGAATAACTACGTGAATGGGCGTTTATCGGCTTGTTCAGGTTTTGAGCTTGCCAAGTAATCTTAAAAACCCTACAATCATACTATAAGAAACCTACGATAAGGAGCGATCATGCCACTGCCCCAACTGTCAGAAGAGGCGCGAAAAGAAGCATTGTTAAAAGCTGCCGAGGCGCGTACCGCCCGTGCCGACCTGCGCCAGAAAGTGAAGACTGGAGAGCTTTCAATCGTTGAGGTACTCGAAAAAACTGACGATCCAGTCATCTCGAAGATTAAGGTCTCGACGCTCATCGAGTCGCTTCCTGGATATGGCAAAGCGAAAGTCGCCAAATTGATGGATGAACTCGCTATCTCAGAAAGCCGTCGCGTCAAGGGTCTTGGCGAGAAGCAAAAGGCTGCTCTGATCGAACGTCTCGGCTAGATTTTTCATCATATGAGAAAAGGCACGCTTTTTGTTATCTCCGGCCCGTCCGGTGCTGGTAAAGGCACCCTCGTCTCGATGCTGACCAAAAGCCTGGACTCTATTGGTCTGAGCGTGTCGGCAACAACGCGTTCCCCACGTCCTGGAGAAGTCGACGGGGTTGCGTATTTCTTCCTCTCCAACGAGCAGTTTGACGAGGAACTTGCTCAAGATGGCTTCCTTGAGTGGGCGTCTGTGCATGGGAACCGCTATGGGACGCTGATTCGCGAAGCTGAGCGTACCCTTGCAGAAGGCAAGGACCTTATTCTGGAGATCGACGTCCAGGGGCAAGCTCAGATCAAGCAACGGTACCCAGATGCAGTCTCGATATTCATCGAGCCTCCTTCGCTATCCGCGCTTGAGCAACGGATTCGCGCACGGGGAGCCGATTCTGAGGAAAGCCTGCAAAAACGTCTCGAAGCAGCAAGGATGGAACTTGTGGCCAAAGAGCGTTATACTGTTTTGATAACCAACGACGACCTCGAAACAGCTGCCCAGCAGCTGATTGAAGTAGTAATGAGTTATCGTGATTAGTAAGTTGAATGGAATGGAAGCCGCGCGGAGCAAATGAACCACTCCGGCGTATGGAACAAAACTGTAAGGAGCTCATAGATGTCTTTGATGCATCCCTCGATTGATGATTTGCTCGAGAAGACCGAAAACGATAAGTATCTGCTGTGCGCCGTAGCCTCTGAGCGTGCGCGCGATATCAATGATATGATGAGAGGGCAGCGCGACCGCGCCATCGCCCTTCAGTCGGCGACACAGATAGCGCAGCTTGCGGGGCGCAAGCCGCTTTCGCTGGCGATGGAGGAGATCGAGCGCGATGAGATCGGCTATGACCATGAGGCGTTTCATACCGCAAAAGCCTGAATGATTCCGGTCGCAAAAGCCTGAGTAACAAAGAATCCAGTTGCATATGACGAGCTTCGTCTGCCTTGTCCACTACCATGAACTTGGTCTCAAAGGCAGGAATCGGTCTGTTTTCGAGCGACAACTCCGCGAGAATATCGCGCGGGCGTTGCGCGACCGTATCCCCGAGGCAAGGGTCACGAGGATCTCAGGGCGCGAATGTGTGTCGGCTGCTTCTTTTGAGCAAGCGCAACAAATCGCGCAGATCGTCTCCCTCATCCCTGGCGTGGCACGGGTCTCCTGTGCGATAAAAACCGAGCGTAGTTTTGAAGCGATGTGCGCGGCGAGCCTGGACGCACTCGCACACGTCGAACCGTACGTGAGCTACAAGGTCCAGGCTCGCCGCGCTAATACCGACTTCGCGACTCCCAGTATGGAACTCAACCAACTCATTGGCGCGCATCTGTATGAGCGCTTGCCTGACAAGCGCATACAGATGCGCGAACAGGACGCAACCGTTTATGTCGAGGTCATCGAGAATGCCACCTATGTCTATACCTATACAGTCAAAGGGATAGGCGGGCTTCCTGTTGGATCGTCAGGCAAGGTCGTCTGTCTGCTTTCTGCCGGACTTGACTCCCCCATAGCAGCCTGGCGTTTGATGCGTCGAGGCGCCCGTGTCATCGGGTTGCATTTCTCAGGCGCTCCCGAGGTGCCCGACACCTCGTCGTACCTCGTCCAGGAGATAGCAAAAGTCCTGCGTTCGGCTGGAGGTTTGGAAAAGGTCGTCTGCGTTTCATTCGGGAGCTACCAGCGGCAAATCGCACTGGCGGTTCCCGACAAGCTGCGCATTATCTTCTATCGCAGGCTCATGGTTGCCGTTGCCAACGAGGTCGCCGCCCGGATGGGCGCCAAGGCGCTGGTAACGGGCGAGTCTTTAGGACAGGTGGCGTCACAGACGCTTGACAACATCCGGGCGGTCGATAAGGTGGCTAAATGGCCAATCCTGCGTCCGCTCATTGGAAGCGACAAGCTGGAAATCATAGACGAGGCCAAACGT